>JAXDQG010000608.1:0-4912 GCA_034667945.1 Acidimicrobiia bacterium
TCCCCGCCGATGACGCCCGCGTCGTCTTCAAGGACCACCGGTACAAGCTGGAGATCATCGACGGCGAGGCCGAGGACCCCACCTCGGCCACCGAGGCCGGCCTGGTCCGCACCTACGAGAACCCGCCGAGGTTCATCGACCTCTGCCGGGGCCCCCACGTCACCGACACGGCCCGCCTCGGCCACTTCAAGCTCATGCGGGTGGCCGGCGCCTACTGGCGGGGCGACGAGAAGCGTCCCATGCTCCAGCGCATCTACGGCACGGCGTGGGCGTCGAAGAAGGACCTCGACGCCCACCTCCACCGCCTCGAGGAGGCCGAGAAGCGCGACCACCGCAAACTGGGCGCCGAGCTCGACCTGTTCTCGTTCCCCGACGAGATCGGCTCGGGCCTGGCCGTGTTCCACCCGAAGGGCGGCATCGTGCGCCGTCTCATGGAGGACTACAGCCGCGCCCGCCATGCCACCGGCGGCTATCAGATGGCGTACTCCCCCCACATCGCCCGGTCGCTGCTGTGGGAGACCTCGGGCCACCTGGGCTTCTACGCGGATTCGATGTATCCGCCGATGGAGCTCGACGAAGGGGTCAAGTACTACCCGAAGCCGATGAACTGCCCGTTCCACATCCTGATCTACCGCTCGCAGCAGCGCTCCTATCGGGAGTTGCCGCAGCGGTTCTTCGAGCTGGGGACGGTGTACCGCTACGAGCTGTCGGGCGTGGTGCACGGCCTCCTGCGGTCGCGGGGCTTCACGCAGGACGATGCCCACATCTTCTGCACCCCCGACCAGATCGTCGACGAGATCAGCTCGTTGCTCGGCTTCGTGCTCGACATCCTGCGGAAGTTCGGCTTCGAGAGCTTCGAGGCCAACCTGTCCACCCGCCCGGAGGACGCCATCGGGTCCGATGACGAGTGGGAGGCCGCGACCGCCGCCCTACGCACGGCCCTCGAGCGCGAGACCGTGCCCTATGCCATCGACGAGGGCGGCGGCGCGTTCTACGGGCCGAAGATCGACGTGAAGGTACGGGACGCCATCGGCCGGTCGTGGCAGTTGTCCACCATCCAGTGCGACTTCCAGATGCCGCAGCGCTTCGAGCTCGACTACGTGGGGCCCGACGGCCAGAAGCACCGCCCGGTCATGATCCACCGGGCGCTCTTCGGCTCGGTCGAGCGGTTCTTCGGCATCCTGGTCGAGCATTACGCCGGCGCCTTCCCGACCTGGTTGGCCCCGGTGCAGGTGCGTGTGCTCGGTGTGCGGGCGGACCACCAGGCCTATGTGGACCAGGTGGTGAGCCGGCTGCGGGCGGCGGGGTTCCGCACAGACACGGTCATCGCCGATGAGCCGCTCGGGGCGCGCATCCGCCGGGCGAAGCTGGAGAAGTTGCCGTACGTGCTGGTGGTGGGCGACGAAGACGTCAGCGCGGGGACAGCAGGCGTCAACCCTCGAGGGGGCGCGGTCGAGCGCGGTGTGACCATCGACGACGTTGTCGTCCGGCTCGATGCGGAGGTCGCCCCGTATCGCGTCGTCGGCGCGTGATCGAGCGCTTGTGGGCGGGCTGGCGCTCGTCCTACGTCAACGGTGAGGACGACGGGCCGACCCCGGCGGGCTCGACGTCGACGAACGCCGCGGCCCATGGTGGCGCGGCTGAGACCAGCGGCGCTTCGGACGACGGCAAGTCGCTGTTCGAGCGGATCTTGACCTGCGGATTGCCCGATGAGCAGACGTACGTGCTGTGGCGGGGTCACCGCTGCGCGGCGCTGCTGAATGCCTTTCCATATACGTCCGGCCACTTGATGGTGTTACCTCAGCGGGCGGTGGCCGATCTCGACCAACTCGAGCGTGACGAGCTGACCGAGCTCTGGACCGGCGTCGAGCAGGCGGTGCTGGCCGTGCGGGCGGCGTACCAGCCTGGCGGCATCAACGTCGGCGCCAACCTTGGCCTGGCGGCCGGTGCGGGGGTGCCCGACCATTTGCACATCCATGTGCTGCCCCGCTGGGAAGGCGATACGAACTTCATGACCACGGTGGCCGAGACGCGGGTCATGCCCGAGCCCCTCGACGTGAGCTGGCGGAAGCTCACGGCCGCCTGGCCACCAGCCTGACCCCTTTTCGTCGCGCCGCGCTGTGTCCATGAGCGAGCGTCTTGTGTGTTGGATGACGGCGCGCCCCGCCAGCCCCCAGGGCAAGCGGACGCGCCTCGTCTTCGGCATGGTGCAGGTCGACGCGTAGGCTCGCTGCCATGGCCAACGAGGGCGCCCCGTCGCCGCGAGCCGAGGACACGCCCGAAGTGACCCGCAGCCCCAGGTCCTCCTCTGCGCCCGTCGAAGACGAAGGCACGCACGCCGAGGATGCTCGCGGCGAAAACGCTGCCGCCGCGGACGCTGCCGCCGCGGACCCTCCCGCCGCCGACCCTCCCGCCGCGGACACCGGCGACGAGGACGTCCGCGACGAACTCCCTGAAGACCTCGATGTCTCCGGCTTCGTCGGGCCCTACGTCTTCCCCAACAACAGTCGGCGACGGGTGCCCGGCGCGCTGTATCTCCTCATGGCCGCCGGGCTGGTGGCGGTGTGGTTGCTGGCCGAGGGCAGCCCCTTGGTGAACGGCGGGTTCCTGCTGGCAGCCCTGCTGCTCGCGGTGGCCGGCGCATACAGCCTCCTGTCGGGCTGGAACCTGGCGGTCGACGAGCGCGACGCCCTGGTCGCGGCCACCGCCGAGGTCGGCTTCGCCGTGGGGCACGCGTCGGCTCAGATGGGCTGGCGCGGGCTTCTGTCCAAGCCGACCTGGCGGATCCTGCTCTATTCAGCCGAGGACCCGCCGACGAAAAGGGCCCTCGTCCTCGTCGACGGCATCGCTGGCGGCATCATCGACCGGATCGTCGAGGACAACCCCGAAGACTGGTCGGACCTGTTCGAGCGGTCGACCACGAGTGATTGACGCAGGCCGCTGACGGCCCGGCGACCCTAGGTCCGGGCCCGGCGCAGCTCATCCAGCGACTTCTGCAGCTCGTCGAGATACGTGCGGGCCGAGGCGACCGCCTCTTGAAGCAGTTCCAGTGCAGTCAATGTCGCTCCACCGACCCGGGCTCGCCTCGTCCAATCACGTGCCGAGACATGTTCGACCCGAGCGGCGAACTGCTCGGCGACGCTGGTGAGCCGGGCCAAGGCGTCGGTAACCGAGCCCTGCGGCGGCACAGCATCACGTCGATCCCGGTCCAGCAGGACCGGGTCGAGCTCGGGCTCGTCCCGCGTCAGGGTGGCCTCGACCGCCGTTTGCAGGGTCTCCAACGCCTTGGTCGCCGCCAGCACCAGCTCTAGGGGCGATCGCCCCCCGCTTGGCGACGCCTGCGTGACATCCACCGCCCCCATCTCGCCGGTGAGCTCGCTTGGCCGGAACGCCTCCCGGAAGCGCCGGGACAACGATCTGAGCGCCACGACAGCGTCGACGGCGGACATCGTGGACAGCACCGATCGATCCATGAGCTGCGACGTTACGCTTCCTGGCGGCCGCGTCCGAGCCGGCCGCGGCACCTGGTCCGCCGGGCGTCGGCACCAGGGTCGCTACAATCCCCGTGCGGCACCTACCCTGCACGCCGCCGAGGTGAGACGGATGTTCGACGGACGTTGGCGACGACCGATTGACAACGGGCTGCGGCCCGTAGGTTCCGCGCTGCGTCGTACCGGCATCAGCGCAGACCTGGTCACCGTCGTGGGCATCGTGATGGCTGCGGCCTGCGCGGTCGCCATCGGCACCGGTCGGTTCCGTCTCGCCCTCCTTCTGCTCATCCTCACCGGCGTGCCCGATGCGCTCGACGGTGCCGTTGCCAAGGCCTCCGGCACGACGTCGAAGCGGGGCGCCTTCTTCGACTCGGTGGCCGATCGGCTCACCGATGCCCTGCTCTTCGGTGGTATCGCCTGGTATCTCGCCGGGCGGAACGGCCGAGAGGTCATGCTTCCCGTGGCGCTCATGGCCGCCGCCTCGCTCGTCTCCTACCAGCGAGCCAAGGCCGAATCGCTGGGCTTCAACGCCAAGGGGGGGCTGATGGAGCGCGCCGAGCGGTTCGGGGCTCTCGGCTTCGGTCTGCTCTTCAGCGAGTTCCTGGTGCCGGTCCTGTGGGTGATGCTTGCGCTCACCGCGTTCACCGCCGGCCAGCGTTTCGTCAAGGTGTGGCGACAGGCAGACCGTCCACCGGCACGGGTGTCGCGTTACCGGCACACTCGCCGTCGCCCGGTCCGCCCGATGAGCGAACGGTGGCTGAGCCAGCGGGCCCGCTTCGAGCGGGCGAACCGCCGCCAGCGCCCCCGCTGAGCCGAGCAGGCCGGGAACCACAGCTCCCATCTCCTGATCCCGCGTGCAGCCGACACTCGCCGCCTATCGCGCCGGGGCGCGCGTTGCCCACGCCCTTCCGTGGGGGGCCGCTCGTGGCGCGGCCTCGATGCTGGGATGGGGGGCGGCCGGGCTGGGACGGATGGGCCTGCCCGGCGCCCTTTCCGAGCGTCGTTTCATCGTCGCCCGCAATCTGGCGCGGGTCAGCAACGGGCAGCTCCAGGGCCGTGCTCTCCAACGAGCCGTGCACGAGGCCTTCGAGTCGTACGCCCGCTACTACGTGGAGTCGTTCCGCCTCCCGGGCCGTACCGTTCGTCAGATCGCCGACGGTCACGACGTCGAAGGCTACGAACATGTGGAGAAAGCCCGCAGCGGCGGCAACGGAGTCATCCTGGCGCTGCCCCATCTCGGGGGCTGGGAGTGGTCCGCCTTCTGGCTGACCCAGGTGCAGCACGTGCCGGTCACCGCTGTCGTCGAGCCGCTGCATCCGCCGGCGCTCTTCGAGTGGTTCGTGAGCTTCCGGCGCTCGCTGGGCATGACCATCGTCCCCCTCGGGTCCGATGCGGCGCGCCAGGTGCTGGCCGCGTTGAAG
>JAXDQG010000609.1:0-4232 GCA_034667945.1 Acidimicrobiia bacterium
CGTCGACGAAGGGGAAAGAGGCCACATCACCGAGCCCGAGCGCGGCCATCTGCAGGATGACAGCCGCCAGGTTCGTGCGCAGGATCTCGGGCTCGGTGAACGCCGGGCGAGACTCGAAGTCTTCTTCCGAGTACAGGCGGATGCAGATACCAGGGGCGACGCGGCCGCAGCGGCCGGCGCGCTGATTGGCCGACGCCTGCGACACCGGCTCGATCGGCAGGCGTTGCACCTTGGTGCGCCGGTTGTAGCGGGAGATCCGGGCCGTACCGGGGTCGACCACGTAGCGAACACCGGGAACGGTGAGGGAGGTCTCGGCCACATTGGTGGCCAGCACGATCCGACGGCCGGCGTGCGCCTGGAACACCCGGTGCTGCTCAGCGGCAGACAAGCGGGCGTAGAGCGGCAGGATCTCGGTGTCGGCCAGGCTCTGCGCCCGCAGCGCTTCGGCGGTGTCGCGAATCTCGCGCTCGCCGCTCACGAAGACGAGGATGTCGCCCGGTCCTTCGGTTCGGAGCTCGTCGATGGCCTCGCAGATGCCTTGGACCTGGTCCCGCTCGCCGGAGGGCTTGCGCTGGGCCGGGCGGGGGTCGCCGGAGGGCTTGCGCTGGACCGGGCGGGGATCGGCGTCGTCGTCGTCATCTTCTGCCAGATCTGCTGCCCGAGAATCGTCGAGGAGTGGCCGGTAACGGACCTCGACGGGATACGAGCGGCCCGAGACGTCGACGACCGGGGCGTTTCCGAAGTGCTCGGAGAACCGCTCGGTGTCGATCGTGGCCGACGTGATGATGACCTTGAGGTCGGGCCGCCGAGGCAGCAGCTGGGTCAGGTAGCCAAGGATGAAGTCGATGTTGAGGCTGCGCTCGTGAGCCTCGTCGATGATGAGCGTGTCGTAGTTGTTGAGCTGGGGGTCTCGCTGGATCTCGGCCAGCAGGATCCCGTCGGTCATGACTTTGACCAGCGTGTCGTCGCTCACGTGGTCGGTGAAGCGAACGGTGTAGCCCACCGCCCCGCCGACGCTCGTCTGCAGCTCCTCGGCTACACGTTCGGCCACGGCTCTTGCCGCTATTCGTCTCGGTTGCGTGTGCCCGATGAAGCCCCTGACGCCGAGTCCCAGCTCGAGGCAGAGCTTGGGCAGCTGCGTGCTCTTGCCCGATCCGGTCTCGCCGGCGATGATCACCACCTGGTGGTCGCTGATGGCGGCCAGGATGTCGTCCCGTCGGTCCACCACCGGAAGGCCTTGCGGATACGTCGGTCTCGGGAGATTTTGCCGGCGGCGATCGATCCGGCCTTCGGCCGCATCGATCTCGCGGGCGATGGAGTCGAGGTTTGACTCTCCGTTGCCGCGGGGCTTCCGGTCGCGCTTGTTCCCTCGAGGACCGGAGGCGAGCTTTCGTTCCAGCCTTGCCTGGTCGCGTGCCATCAAGGCGGGAAGCCGCTCCCTCAGGGCTTGGGCGCGCGCCGCGCTGTCTTGCGGCGCACCCGCGGAAGCGGGGGGCGACGGTAACGATGATGATGACGATGGCAATGATGACGATGGCAATGATGGCGAAGTCGACATTCGGGGCGCGCCCGGCGGGAGAGTCAGAGAGGTCGCAGCCCGCCAGCTTGCTTGTTCAACGCCTTGTGTGGCGAGGCCATTCCGTTGTGTCTCCGTCGAAGCGCGTGTCTCCGTCGAAGCGCGTGTCTCAGCGGGCCGGTGCGTCTCAGCCGACCAGTCGGTCTCAGCCGACCAGCGATACGGGAACCTTGCTCAGGCCGCCCACGTGGAGGTCGGTCATCCACTCCATCTCGCCGGTGACCGCAATGCGATGGAGGATGTCTCGACGAGAGAGCTGACGGATCAAGGCGCGCAGCTCCCAGCGGGCGAGGTTGGCGCCGAGGCAGAAATGCGGGCCGTGGCCGAAGGCGAGGTGATAGTTGGGCTCGCGGGTGATGTCGAACTCGTAGGGACGGTCGAAGACGCTCTCGTCGCGGTTGGCGGATGGATACCAGACGCCGACGGTGTCTCCCTCACGGATCAGTTGGCCGTGGATCTCCACGTCACGAGTGGCCGTGCGGGCGAACTGGATGACCGGCGATGTCCAACGCAGGATCTCCTCGACCGCAGGTTCGACCCAGCGATCCGGCTCGTTGGTCAGCTTCTGAAGCTGATCGGGTTCTTCCATGAGCGCAACGACGCCTCGGGAACTGGCATTGCGAGTGGTCTCGTTCCCCGCGCTGATAAGCAGCGTGAGGTAACCGTGGAGCTGCTGTTGGCTCAGCGGATTGCCATCGACCTCGGCGTGCACGAGCTTGGTGGCCAGGTCGTCCCCGGGATTGGCTCGCTTGTCGGCGATGAGGTTCTCGAGGTAGGCGAAGAACTCGATTCGCAGGCGTTTGCGCATGTCCCGGAGGCTCTCGCCGGGCAGGGCCCAGGCCATCGAGTCGGTGTTGAATGCCGAGTCGGTCCAGCGATGGACGTCTGACCAGTCGTCGGCGGGGACCCCGATCAGCTCGCATATCGTTTCGAGGGGCAGCTTGACGGCGAGGTCTTCAACCAGGTCGACCTGACCACCCCCTACGAGCGCTTCCTCGAACTCCGCGACGCAGCGGGCCGCCATCTCGTCCATGCGCTCCGCGATGCGGCGGCACGCGGCGGGCGTGAACGCGCGGGCCATGAGGAGGCGGAAGTCGAGGTGGCGTGGGTCGTCCATGAAGACCATGTCGATGGGCTCGGCCGGGTCCCAGTCGTAGAGGCTGTCACGGCGGGATTTGGAGGCCCAGAGCTTTCGATCGTGGTCGATGGATGCCAGGCGCAGGCGGGGCCCGCTGTTGATGAAGGTGTCGCCGGCCCTGCCGACGGCGTGGACGTCCTCGTAGCGAGTGATCGCCCAGAAAGGCTCGATGCCGGGGCGGTCGTACCAGTAGACGGGCGCGTCACGGCGCAGAAGGTCCCACTCCGCCCACGGGTAGCCGCGGGCGAGGTAGCGCTCGATGGAGTGGATGTCGATCGAATCGAGATCGGCGCTGGTCAACTGCTCCCCCATGGGGCGGACAATACCCCGGCCGGTGCCGGCCGGCCCGACTCGGCCGCGGCCTCACCTCACCTGGAATCTTCGGGCTGATGACCACGCGCCGGCAGCGCCGGATCGATCGATCGCCCGCACCCTCCACCACATGCGCGTGGCCGGGAGGGTGCTCGACGAGTAGGTCGAGGCTGAGACCATTTGGTTCACCGTCGGCGAGGAGAAGTTGCTCTGATCGTCGATCTGGATGGTGTAGCTGGCGGCACCCCCCACATCGGACCAGTCGAAGACAATCGTCCGACCCGCGTTGAAGCGGGCGTCAACAGCGGGGCTGACGAGCGATGGCGCCGCCAGGATGCCGGTCGGGCTCGGGTTCACCGTGAGCGTCGCAGCGCGGCTCACGCCGCCCGCAGCGGCGGTGATGGTGATCGCCGTCTGCGCGGTCACGGTACTGGTGGCGGCAGTGAAGCTCTCAGTCGTTGCACCTGCGGCCACGGTCACGTTGGCCGGCGCGGTAGCCGCAGCGCTCGAGCTGGTCAGGGTCACGACCACGCCTCCGGTAGGGGCAGCGCTCGACAGCGTCACCGTGCCGGTCGACGAGGCGCCTCCCACCACGGTGGTCGGGCTCAATGTGAGCGCCGTCACGGTCGTCGACGGAGCACGGGTGACGCCGAGCGCCGCGAAGAGTGTCGCGCCGCCAAGGGTTGCGGAGAGCTGCGCAGTGGTGTTGTCGACCGCGAATGCGGTCACAGTGAACGATGCGCTGGTAGCTCCCGCCGGAACGGTGACGGTCGCCGGAACACTGACCGCGCCGGGCAGGGAGCTGCTCAGGCTGACAGCAACCCCACCGGCTGGTGCGCCGCTACCGAGAGTGACGGTACCGGTGGCGGACGTGCCGCCGGGGACACTGGTCGGACTGACTGAGAAGGCTGTCAGCGTCGGCAGGCTCGGGTGAACGATGAGATCAGCCGAGCGGGTCACGCCGCCGCCGGTCACAGAGATCGTGACCACCGTCCGGGCCGTCACCGCGCTCGTGGTGATGGGGAAGACGCCGGAGTCCATCGATGCGGAGATGGTGAGGAATTCGGGCACCGAGGCGACCTGCGGGTTGCTGCTCGTCAACCGAAGCTGTTGGTCGTGACCGACGGTCGCGGACAGGGGAATCCTGACAATGCCGCGGGAGCCGCTGGCTGTTTCAACCGGGTCGAGTGTCAGGGAGTCAGGCGC
>JAXDQG010000610.1:0-3070 GCA_034667945.1 Acidimicrobiia bacterium
CTCGGACCAACGTTTGCTACGGTCACCGGACCGAGGAGAGCCCTCGGAACAGACAATTCATTCCCTTGGGGGGAACGTGAGGCGACGGGGACGGGCATGCGGATTGAGCATGCTCACGTTGGCACTACTGGCAGCTTCCTGCGGTGGAGGCGGCGGCGACAGCTCCACCGCAGCGACTGTCGATCCGGGCGTACAGGCCGGGGTCGCCAACGCTCTGGGAGGCGGGTCGTCGACGACGGTCAACGGCAGCAGCGCCACGCCGGCCAAGGAGCCGACGTCGATGGCGGAGTGGGAGGCGCTGTGGACAAAGGAACGCGCCGCCGTGGTCAAGAAGATCAAGGACAGCAAGTGGGGCAAGAGTGCCGACGGCAAGACCGTCACCGGCCCCGAGGGGTTCACGATCGACCTGACCAAATGCACTGCCGGGTGGAGCGACACCGAGGGCATGACCGACATGGACATCAAGATCGGTATCACCGGAGCGCTCTCCGGTCCGCAGGCTGATTACGGCAACATCCTCCGAGGCGGCGACGTCCTCATGAAGACCCTCAGCAAGCAGGGCTTCTTCAAGGACTCGCAGGGCAAGACGCGCAACGTCACCGTGGTCATGCGCGACGACGGCTATGACCCGGCCCGGGCCCTTCCGCTCATCGACGAGTTGATCGACTCCGAGAAGGTCTTCGCCATGACGACGCAGCAGTCGGCTGCGTCGCTCAAGTCCTACGACAAGCTGAACCAGCGGTGCATCCCGCAGCCTTTGGCCGAGGCCGGGCACCCCGGGCTGGGCGATCCCGTGAACCATCCGTGGACCACCACGTCGTTCCTCGCCTACAACACCGAGGCCGTGCTCTGGGGCAATTTCATCGAGCAGCACCTGTCGGAGTTCGGCGGTAAGGCGAAGGTCGCAGCGCTGATCACCACCAATGACTTCGGCACCGCGTACGACAGCGGTTTCCGCGCCTATCTCGCCCAGTCCGCCCACAAGGCCGACATCGAGTACATCACCGAGAAGATCGAGCCGGGCGCGGCCTCGGTCAAAGACCCGATGACCACGCTCGCCGCCCAGAAGCCGAACGTCTTCATCGGTGGCGTGGTGGGCACGCCGTGCTCGCAGGTCACCATCGAGGCGGCCGAGAACGGGATGAAGGAGCAGACGAAGTACAAGTTCCTCTCCGGCGTGTGCAAGGCCTCGAGCTTCGTCGGCAAGGAGAAGGTCGGCGATGCGTCCGATGGCTGGTGGGTCGCCGGAGGCGGTCAGAAGGACCTCAACTCCCCCGCCTATGACAACGATCCCTTTGTGGTCTGGGCTCGCCAGATCGTCGACCAGAACGGTTACGACCACACCAAGTCGGCGTCGTTCGGCAGCGGCATGTTCTATTTCTGGGGCATCGCTCAAGGGCTGCAGATCGCCGGTCAGCTCGACGGCGGACTCACCCGTAGCAACTTCATCACCGCGCTGCGGGCCATGGAGATGACACATCCCTGGTTGCTGTCTGGCATCAAGTTCAACCTGAATGGCAACGCGGATGCCTATTTCGTCGAGGGTTCCGAGATCGCCCAATGGAGCTCCGCCAAGCAGGCCTGGGTGGCTCAGGGCGCGATCATCGATCTGTCCGGCAAGTCCAAGAACTGCAAGTGGGACGCGGCCGCCTCGGTGTGTCGATGAACCCATGAAGTGCCTCTGATCGAGGGCAGTTCCCGGTGGCGGTGCGGGTAGCACAGCGCCGTCGCCCGCCGCCGGGGACTGCGCGTCGAACAACAGAGCCTTCAGGCTGACAAACACCCATTTGACAGAACGGCTCGCCCGTCTGCGCGTCTCGCCGATCCCCCTCTGCCGGCCGACTTCGAGCCGTGGTGTATACGCAGGGCCCGAGTACGGTAGGGCATTCATAGACGTAACGCCACCGTGTCAAGGCCGGACGGGGAGGGGCCGTTGAGCACCAAGCAACAAGCGGCGATTGCGGAGTTCGACCACACCGAGGACAGCACACCGGCCAGTCCATCGCGTGGCGCCGACGCGGAGCTGTTGGCCGTGCGAGACGCTATGCGCCGCCTGGCCATGGGCGACTTCTCGGCGAGGCTTCCCTACAAGACCGGTCTGGTCGGCGAGGTCGCCGACGCCTTCAATTCGGTGGCACGCATGCAGTCCGGACTCCAGACCGAGTTGCTGCGCGTGGCCAAGCAGGTCGGTCGCCAGGGTCGGCTCGACGAACGCGTCCAGCTTGCCGAGGCCACCGGCTCGTGGCGGACCACGGTCGGAGCCGTCAATGATCTGGTGGACGAGCTGGTGCGCCCGACCCGCGAGATGTCCGGCGTCATCTCCGCGGTGGCGGCCGGCGATCTCAGCCCCCGCATGCGCCTCAACGGACAGCACGCCTACCGGGGTGAGTTCCTCCAGCTGGCTCGGTCCGTCAATGCCATGGTCGAAGGGCTGCTCGCCCTGTCCTCCGAGGTGAACCGGGTCGCCCACGAGGTCGGCGTCGAGGGCAAGCTCGGCGTGCAGGCCGTGGTCAAGGGCGCCGGCGGCACCTGGCTCGAGCTGACCAAGAACGTCAACCTGCTGGCGGGAAACCTCACGACCCGTCTCCGCAACATCGCCCAGGTCACCACCGCCGTGGCCAACGGCGACCTCTCGCAGAAGGTCACCGTCGACGCCCGCGGCGAGGTGGCCGAGTTGGCCGACACCATCAACCGCATGGTCGACCAGTTGTCCGCCTTCGCGGCGGAAGTGACCCGCGTCGCCCGAGAGGTCGGCACCGAGGGGCGACTGGGTGGGCAGGCCCTGGTGCCGGGAGTGTCCGGTACCTGGAAGGACCTCACCGAGTCGGTGAACTCGATGGCCGGCAACCTCACGGACCAGGTGCGCAACATCGCCCAGGTCACCACGGCCGTGGCCAGCGGCGACCTCTCCCAGAAGATCACCGTGGACGCCCGCGGCGAGGTGGCCGCCCTGCGCGACACCATCAACACCATGGTCGAGCAGTTGCGGTCGTTCGCCGCGGAGGTCACTCGCGTGGCCCGCGAGGTCGGCACCGACGGGCGCCTCGGCGGCCAGGCCGTGGTGCCGGGC
>JAXDQG010000611.1:0-9388 GCA_034667945.1 Acidimicrobiia bacterium
CTTGGCCTGGGCATCGTCGGCTTCTCGTACTGGAAGAGCGACAGCCTCGCCATCCGGGCAGCCCACGCCGTTCCTGCCGACCCGGCCCGCTACCCCGAATATCACGCCACCGTGCGTGAGCTCACCGAGCGAGCGGAAATGCCCATGCCTCGTCTCTACATCTCACCCGAGGCGCAGCCCAATGCCTTCGCCACCGGTCGCAACCCATCCAACGCGGCCGTTGCCATCACCGAGGGGCTTATCGCCTCCTGCTCATGGAGCGAGATCCGCGGCGTGCTGGCCCATGAGCTGGCCCACATCCGCAACCGTGACATCCTCATCGGCTCGGTGGCCGCCGCGGTCGCCACCGCCATCTCCTTCGTCGCCAACATGGCCATGTGGGGCGCCATGTTCGGCGGTGGTCGTGACGACGACGACAACGCCAACCCCATCGCGCTCCTGGCGACCGCGATGTTGGCGCCGGTGGCCGCCGCGATGATCCAGATGGCGATCTCCCGCAGCCGCGAGTTCGAGGCTGACCGCCGAGGCGCCGAGCTGCTGGGCGACGGCGAGCCCCTCGCTCGAGCGCTCGAGCGGCTCGAAGCCCACGCGGCCCGCGTGCCGATGGACGTGGCTCCCGCCCAGGCCAGCCATTTCATCGTCAATCCGCTGGCGGGGCGCAAGGTGGCCTTCGCCAACCTCTTCCGCACACACCCGACGACCGCCGAGCGGGTAGCTCGCCTCCGGGGCCGGGTCGCCGCCTGACCCGCGAGCTACCCACGCTCTTTTCGGGAACCGCGCACCGGCTCGACTCGCCTCGGCGGGTCGGGCCGGTCGACGCGTGGCCGGCGCGTGAGCTAGGACCATCACCACCGCGGGCTGACAATCGGTAGCCGCCGGTCGCGACCCGCCAACGAAGGTCGAGGAGGTCCGCATGAGCACCGACCCCACCGCACCGGATTTCGTCTACGACGAATTCGCCTACCTGGCCGACAACGCCCGCGAGGTGGGAGTGCCCAACGACTCCTCGCCCGCAGTGGCCCGAGTCCAGATCGCCCTTCCGGACGGACGGAAGCTCTCCGCCCTTCGCTGGGGAACGACAGACGTCGAGGTGGTCTTCATCCACGGCGGTTCCCAGAACGCCCACACCTGGGACACGGTCTGCCTGGCGCTGGGCCGACCCGCGCTGTGCGTGGACTTGGCGGGCCACGGCCACTCCGATTGGAAGGCCGAACAGGACTACCACCCGCACCGGCTGGCGGACGACGTCGCCGTGGCCGTCGCCGAGATGGCGCCGCGGGCGCAGTTGGTCGTCGGGATGTCCCTGGGCGGCATGACGGCCAATGCGTTGGCCGCCCGTCATCCGCAGCTGGTGCGTCAACTGCTGATCGTCGACGTCACCCCGGGCACGACCAGCGAGAAGGCCAAGGCCATCATCGATTTCGTGTCCGGTCCCCAGACCTTCCCGACCTTCGCCGAGATCCTCGCCCGCACGATCCAGTACAACCCGACCCGCACCGAGTCGTCGCTGCGGCGGGGCATCGTGCACAACGCCCGCCGGTTGGACGATGGCTCCTGGGCCTGGCGCTACGACCGTCGTGAGCGCAACCGGAACGGGGCGGAGGCCGGCGAGAACGAGAGAAGCGTCGGTGGCGAGGCACGGTCTGGCGGTGAGGTCGAGCGCCAGCGGGCTGGACTTTGGGAGGATGTGTCTGCGACCACCCAGCCGTACCTGCTGGTACGCGGCGGGGCCGAGGGGACCGTTGTCGACGACGCCGATGTGGCCGAGCTCATGCGGCGCCGCCCCGACGCCAAGGTGGTCACCGTGCCGGACGCCGGTCATTCGATCCAGGGCGACCAGCCGCTGGCGCTGGCCGAGCTGATTGCCGGTCAGCTGGGCTGAGTCCGTCCGGCCACTACGGTGGGTACGGAGGTTGCCGTGACCGAGACGCCCCGCCTACCGCTTTCCGTGCTCGACCTGGCGATGGTGGCCGAGGGTGCCACCAGCTCGCAGGCGTTGGCCGAGACCACCCGGCTGGCCCGCCGCGCCGACGAGCTGGGCTACACCCGCTTCTGGGTGGCCGAGCACCACAACATGGCCACGGTGGCCAGCACGGCCCCGCCGGTGCTCATCGCCCATCTGGCGGCGGTGACCGAGCGCATCCGGGTGGGCTCGGGCGGCGTGATGTTGCCGAACCATCCGCCGTTGGTCGTGGCCGAGCAGTTCGCCCTGCTCGAAGCCATGCACCCCGGACGAATCGACCTGGGCATCGGCCGGGCGCCCGGTACCGATCTGGCTACCGCCGCCGCGTTGCGGCGCACGCCGGACGCGCTGGGCGCCGAGGACTTCCCCCGCCACTTGATCGACGTGATGGGCCTATTGGGCGACGTGCGGTCGAACCGGGGTCTCTGGGAGCGCTTCTCCGCCACCCCGGCGCAGCAGTCGTCGCCGTCGGTGCTCTTGCTGGGCTCGAGTGACTTCAGCGCCCAGCTGGCCGGGATGCTCGGGCTACCGTTTGCTTTCGCTCACCACTTCGACATGGGCGGAACGCTCGAGGCGGTGGACATCTACCGGGCAAGCTTCGAGCCGTCCTCGCTGCTCGAGCATCCCTACACGATCGTCTCGGCCACGGTCCTGGCCGCCGAGAGCGACGAGCAGGCCCAGTTGATGGCCGCACCGAGTCGACTGCGGCGCTACGGCATGCGGACAGGACGACTCCTGCCGCTGCTGTCGCCGGAGGAGGCCATGGCGCATCCGGACATGGAGATGGCGTTGCGGATGGCGTCGAGCAGCATCATCGGCACGCCCTCCGCCGTAGCGCGGGGGTTGGAGCAGTTGGCCGCGGCCACCGGCGCCGACGAGCTGATGACGTTCACGCCGACGCACGGCATCGACGAGCGCCTCTGGAGCGTCGAGAACCTGGCAGCAGAGTGGGGGCTGCTGCCAGCGCCGTCCAACGGCCAGTGAGTCCGTCCAATAACCCGACCGGTTGATCCCGGTTGTTCTGAATCAGGACGGTACTTCATCAAAGGGCACGCTTTCGGCGTTGCGCCATCCTCAGCTCTGCAAGAACTTGCAAGAGGGCCGCTTTGACCTGCCCTGTCTCCTGAGCGATTTCCTCGCGTAGCTCAGAAATCGAAATGACATCAGGCTCGATAACTGGCTCTGATTCAGGCCTATATCTTGCAACGGGTACGAGGGTTACCCCGTCAAGGCAGACATACTCCCTGCCTCTACCCGTAGATTCCCTATGTTGCTTTGGCTTTGGGGGTTCAACCTCGGCCAGAGATTTGCCGTAACCCGTAAGGATCGCTTCGTTATTGCTGACCGGCTCAGACTCTGACGGTGGATCTGGCATCGGCATAGGTGTGGACCTACTGTGCTCTTGCCTCACGTTCCCTTGCTGTTCCCTCCGCAATTCAACATGTGGCCTGGAACACCTGCTGTGATCAGCAAATTCCCAACTTGGGACTCAGTAGACGATGACCGGGGTGCCGTTGGGGATGTTGTCCCAGATCCAGTCCTGATCGGCGAAGCTCACCCGGGCGCACCCGTGGCTGGCTGGGAAGGCGGGGACATAACCGGCGCCGTGCACCGCCCAGCCGTCGTAGAAGTACAGCGGCCGGTAGAGCGCTCCGAGGGGGCCATCGTCAACGCCCTCCACGCGGCGGAGCACGCTGAAGTGCCCGGTGGGCGTGTAGGCCTTGGCAGGGGTGCCATCGGGCCAGGTGAACGGCTCATTGTTGCCGGTCGAGGTGTTGAAGATCCTCGCGCCCTCGGAGGTGATCGCGAAGATGACCTGGCGCTCCAGGTCGATCTCGATGCGGGGAACGGCGCTGCCTTCGGTGGCCACCGCTCCCTGCGGCGCGGCCAGTCGATCCAGCACGTCGGGACCGGCCTCACCGTCGAGGGATAGGCCTTCGACCTTCTCGAATGCCAGCACTGCGGATGCGGTGCGGCCGCCGAACTTCCCGTCGACGGCGCCCGGGCTGAAGCCGAGGTCCCGGAGCTGCGCCTGGAGTTGCTTGGTGGCCAGGACAGCCGGGTCAGGGCCGGGCGGCTGGGTGACCGGGGGAGCGGTGGTCGGCGGCTCAGTGGTGGGCGGGACCGTCTCCGGCGCGGGCGTCGTGTCCAGGGTGGTTGCGGTGGTGCTGGGGGGCGCCGGCAGGGTCTGCTCGACGTGGGCCGCGGTCGGTGTCGTCAGGGTCGGCCGGGGGGAGGACCGGCTGACCAGCCAGATAGAGCCGGCGACCAGCGCGCACAGCACCGCGATGGCAACGGCGATGGGCACGGCTCTGCCGCGCGAGTTCGGGGGGAAAGCCAGCGTGCTCAGACGGACCAAGCTATCGGCCCTGCGGTGACGCCTGCCCGAAGGCCTTGGTCGGCTTGGATGGGGGTTGGCCCGGTCGGGCGTGCGCTACAACCCTGATGAGCAGGCGGTTTGCGCACAGGGGGCAGCGTTCGAGATGTGGCGAACTGCGTGAAAAACTTCAGGGCGAAAATCACGTATTGCGTTCTGACCGCCACAATTCGCGTTCAAGGTCCGGCCGATCGCTGCGCCGAATTCGCCGGCTGTGTGGCGTCGAATCGACGTCGAATCGCTGCGTACGTCCACCGAATGCGACGGCAGGGTGTGTGTCGAAAAGGACGTGGAGCGCTGGCGCAGCCACTCAAAGTAGCGAGTCCTCAGCAGGCGTACTGGTCCGCCCGGCCTTGGGACTCGGTGACCGCCTTGCCCCGCACAACGCCCGCACGCAACCACTCGGCCGCAGCCTCGGCCTCATAGCCGAACTCCAGCTCCTTGGCCCGATCGCGCAGCTCGTCCACCGTCAACCACGCCGCCTCGGGGGCACTGATACCCCAGGCATGACCAGGCAGCCGGTAGGCGTAGACCCGACACAGGCCCGCATCCTCCTCGTAGTCGCCGACATACGACATCCAGGGCGGCCGAACTTTCAGCTGGGCCTCAAGCGCAGTCACCGCGGACCAGACGTAGTTGCCCTCGTCCCAGTCCGGAATCGCGCCCTCTTTCACCGCCGGCCCGCCGGGAAGGCACAGCTTGCCGTCGCGCTCCACGAAGAGGAACTGCGATTCGCCCTTGCGGTCCCGCTCGATCAACCCTCGGGTCGTGGCGATGGAACGGGCCGAGCTCACGGCCAGGATGTGCTCGCCCTCGGCCCCCAGCGCCCGCCGCACCTCGTCGCTGTACAAATACCACCCGGTCGCTGGCGGATGGGACGCCGCCCCCCATTTGGTGAACAGGCCGATGCGGTGGTGGTCCGAGGTGTTGGGCCCCGCCCGGTGCCAGCAATGCATGTCAACCAGAGCCAGGTCTCCCCGACGCAACTGTGGGTCGACCCAGTCGCCCTCACCAGGCCGCACCGCCCGATCGGCATTCAACACCGGTGCATAAGGATCCGGCTCGTGGGCCACCCGGTGCGAGCCGGCTGCGAACTCCAAAGGACCCGCCGCCTCGTCGAAATCGCACAGCGGGACGATGGCGAATGCCCAACGCATCGACGAACCGATCGGCCGCCAGCGCTTGTAGTCGTTGTGCGGCGGCAGGCCTGACCCGCCGGGCGTGCGGTCGTAATAGGCGAACATCATCACCTTCGGGTCGTCCTCCAGGACGGACCGCAGCGGCTCGACGATCTCGGGACGGGCCATGATGAACGCCAGGTCGGGGTCGGCCATGGCGTTGCGGGCCAAAGTCCAGCGCCCCGGACCGGGCCATGTCTGGCCGGGAACCGCCTGGTCGAGCGGCGGATGGCGCAAGGCGGCATCACCGAACCGGGTCAACGCCTCCTCGTCCAAGGCCTGGCGGATGACCAGGAAGCCGTTGGTTCGGAACTCGGCCACCTGCTCGGGCGAGAGCGCCATTGAGCCAGTGCCGCTTCCGGTCGCCTCCTGCGTCAGTGCCATCGATCCGACCTCCCTGGTCAGGCGAGGGCGCTCGCTGGGCCCACAGCCCAGAACCGCAGCGGCCGTGTGCGTTCCCCCGCGCCGGCGTCGGCACCAAAGGTACCCCTACCGACAACCGCAGGGGTACAACGTTGGCGCCGCCGACAAGCATCGATGAACCTCACACGGCGGCCATGGCCTCCAGCACCGGCAGGCGCGCCGCCCGCCGTGCCGGCCGGCGAGCGGCCAGCGCACCCGCGGCAACACCAAACACGGCCACGATGAGCAGCGGCCCGACGGGCACGGTGAAGCCGCCGGTGGTCGAGATGGCGCCGAACAGCACCCAGCCCAGGAACCCGCCGAGTACCAGGCCGACGAGCGTCCCCAGCGCGGACATGATCACCGCTTCCCGTCGAAGCACGGCTCGCACCTGCCGTCGGGTCTGGCCAACCGCCCGCAGCAGGCCGATCTCACGCCGTCGTTCGTGCACCGCCAATGACAGTGTGTTGGCAATGCCCAGCAAGGCGATCACGATCGCCAGTGCCAACAGCACGTAGACGATCCCGAGCAGGATGTCGAGCCCGCCGGTGGCCGCCTCTGCGAAGCCGGCGCGGTCCTGCACCTCGCCGCCGAAACGAGCCGCCACCGGCGCGATCGCCCCCCGCAGCTGGCCAACGTCCACGCCCGAGGCAGCGTTGAGGAAGACGGTCCTGGCGGTGGGCTGCGTAGTGTGGTCGTCCCAAGTCCCGGCGGCCAGCAACACCCCGCCAAGCAAACGGTTGTCGTCGTAAACGGCCCGGACGGTGAGCGGCACCGTTGCACCATCGATGAAGGTCGTCTTCACCACCGTCCCGACCTGCCAATGCCGGGTGCTCGCCGTGGATCCGCTGATCGCCAAGCCGTCCGGCCCGACGTTCGTCAGAGCTTCGGCTCCGGCCCTCACCCGCACCCGCACCCGCACGACCTGCTCGACACGATCGAGATCGGTCGCGGCCACTTCGGTCGTGCGGCCGTCGAGCAGGACCGGCCCGCCGCCCAGCGGAACAGCCTGCCCGACCTGAGGCACTCGCCCGAGCTCGTCCAACACTCGAGGGCTGAGACGGTTGCCACCGAACGCCGCCGTGTTGATGGCCACATCGGCCCGGAAGTCTCCCGAGAGGTCGTTCCGCAGCGACGAGCGCAGCGAACCGGCTACCACCGTGATCAGAGTCACGACCGCGACTCCGACGACCAGCGCAGTGGACGTCGCCGCCGTCCGACGGGGATTGCGGCGGGCGTTGCGCTCGGCCAATCGTCCGGCCAGGCGTCCCGGCATCACGGCCGTGAAGACGCGGGCCACAGCTGGCACCAGCAGGGGAGCGACCAGCAACGACCCGCCCGCGGACATCGCCGACGCCAATCCGGCAGCCAGGAATGACCCCTGGACCACGGCCACAATGCCCAAGCCCAGACCGGCCGAGAGCAGCACCGCGCCCGCCAGTGAGCGCCTGCCCGGCCGGCTGGCTTCCTCACCGATCCCCGCCATGGCCGCCACGGGGGCCACCCGTCCGGCGCGGCGGGCAGGGGCCTGCGCGGCCAGGACCGTGACGATCACCCCCACCGCGAACGATATGGCCAACGAGCTGGCGCGGATCGTCAGGCCTCCGGCGGGAAGCGCCCCTCCGGCCGCATCGAACAGACCCTTGAGCAGGCCAGCCACTGCCAGACCGCCGATGAGCCCGGCCGCGGCCGCCACACCGCCGATGAGCAAGGCCTCGACCGTCACGGAGCGTCGCAGTTGGGCCCGCCCGGCGCCGATCGCCCGCAACAGGGCGAGCTCGCGGGTGCGCTGGGCGAGGGTGATCGAGAACGTGTTGGCGATGGACAGGGTGGCGACGGCCAGGGCAACGCCGGCGAACACCACCAGAAACGTCCGCAGCATGGTCAGGAACACGCGGGAGATGTCGTCCATGCGTTCCTGCGCCAGCTGATGCCCGGTGATGGCCTGCACCCCAGGCGGCACAACGGCGGCGATGCGCGCCCGGAGCTCGTCGGACGACACGCCCGGCGCCGCCTTGACGAGGATGCTCGTCACCTGGCCGGACCGATGGGTGACGTTGGCCTGCGCGCCCTCGAGAGTGAAGGCGGTCCAGGTCACCTTGCCCAGCCCGTCGGCGCCGCCGAACGAAGCCAGACCCACGATGCGGACCTGTACGGGCTCGGGCGTCTGCACGATGGTGATGTCACCTACGGCCAAATGGCCGGCGTCGGCGGCCCCACGGTTCACCACCACCTCGTCGGGCGCGGCGGGCGCCCGTCCCTCCGCCAGTTGGTAGGGATTCAGGCGGGAGTCGTTGATCCAACTGCCGGCCTGGCGGGGCGGCCCATTGCCGCCGATGCCCTTGCCGTCCTTGCCCAGCAGGGTGCCGTACCCGACGACCTGCGGCTCGGCCGCCGCCACGCCCGGAACCGCAACCAGCCGGTCCGTCAGCGACTGATCCACCATGCCCCGGTTCTCGTCGGGAGCTCCGCCGGCGGTCATCACGGTGGCGTTGCGGACGACGACATCGGTTCCGGCCGAGACGTCGGTGAACAGGCGGTCGAAGTTGGCCGTCAGCGTGTCGCCCAGGACCAGCGTGCCGCAGAGGAAGGCCACGCCGAGGGTGACCGCGGACGAGATGCCCACCAGGCGTCGGCGGCGGCCCCACAGCGAAGAAAAAGCCAGGCGCAACATCGTTCAGACCCCCACGTTGGGACGGCGGTCGAGGCCTCGCATGTGATCGAGGACCCGTTCGGCGGTTGGTGCTGTCAGCTCGCCGACCAGGCGGCCGTCGGCCAGGAACAGCACGGAATCGGCAGAGGAGGCGGCGACCGGATCGTGGGTGACCATGACGATGGTCTGTCCGAACTCGTCCACCGCGCGGCGGAGGAACCCGAGGATCTCGGCGCCGGAGCGTGAGTCGAGGTTGCCGGTCGGCTCGTCGGCGAAGACGATGTCCGGCCGGGTGACGAGGGCACGGGCCACCGCCACCCGCTGTTGCTGGCCGCCGGAGAGCTGGTTCGGGCGGTGGCTGAGGCGGTCGCCCAAGCTCACCGTGGCGACCACCTCGTCGAACCATGCCCGCTCGACCTGCCGCCGGCCGAGCGTGAAGGGCAGGACGATGTTGTCCTCGGCGCTGAGGGTCGGTACCAGGTTGAACGCCTGGAACACGAAGCCGATGTGGTCACGGCGGAGGATGGTCAGCTCGTGATCTGACAGGCTCGACAGGTCGCGGCCGCCGATGACGACGCGACCACTGGTCAACGTGTCAAGGCCGGCCAGGCAGTGGAGCAGCGTCGATTTGCCCGAACCCGAGGGACCCATCACCGCCGTGAGCCGGCCCTGGGGGAGGGTCACGCTGAGGTCATCGATGGCTCGGATCGCCGCGCTCCCCGCCCCGTAGACCTTGGTGGCGTGCTGGGCGCAGGCTCCTTCGCCCGACACGATGGTGGTGGTCATCCGTTGTCTCCTCGCTCGCTGTCGTTGCG
>JAXDQG010000612.1:0-3760 GCA_034667945.1 Acidimicrobiia bacterium
TCCAGCACCAGAAAGGGGTCACCGCGCCAGGTGCCGCTGTCCCGCAGCCCGACCAGCCCTGGATGATGTAGACGGGACAGCACCCGCTGCTCGCCTGCGAGACGGCGGGCGCCATCCGCGTCAACCCCCCGCAACACCTTGACGGCCACCGGCTCGCCGCTGCCGAGATCTTCGCCCCGATGCACCTCCGCCATGCCCCCGCGTCCGAGCAACGCTCCGACGCGGTACCGCCCGGCCAACAACTCACCCGTGGCCACCATGGCGTGCAGGGTACCGAGCGGCGTTGCATCGCCACCACGAGCGGTGGTGGCAGGGGCCTGAGCCTGCTGCACAGGGCGATTGAAGCTGGCGAGGGGCGATCTCCGGTCTGACCAAAGTTGCGCGCTTTTGAGCGGCTTGCGTGGCTTGCGTGGGCTTGCGTGAGCTTGATCGCCACCGCGATGAAATCGCCGTCGCCCGCGGGATCTTCCGCAGTTACGTGATGCCGCCGTCGGAACCCGGGCCCCACAATTCGCGGAGGTCCACGTCGTCTCACCAGGTGCGGACCCTTTCACGAGATGGGGATGCTCATGACTTGGCGTCAGTTCTCAGCTGGTGAACTGACCGTCGACGTGCAATTCGGAAACCCGATCACCCTGATCGTCGTCGGCGAGGTCGACGGTGACAGCTGCAGGGCACTCCTAGACGCTCTGGAGACAGCGGCAGCCACGCCTGGCCGGCCCCGCATCAGTGTCAACGTCGTCCTCGCTCGCTTCGCCGATGGGTATTCCATGGCTGACCTGATCGGCGAGCACCCATACGCTTCCACAGCGCGCTACCGGTTCACCCACGAGCTGTCACCGTCGTGACGTCGACGTTCTCAGCCGCCTGAGCTAGCCGGTGATTCCGCCGCCAAGCGATTCCATACGGACATTCCACGACGCAGAGATGGAGACGCGGGAGACGCCCGAGAGGTAGGTCTCGGGCGTCTCAGCGGCGAGAAGAGGACCAGTGCGGAGGGAGGGCTACCCTCCTGACAGCCCCTGGGCTTCTGCCAGCCTCCGGCTGCAGCCGGAGAACCGCACCATGGCATGGCGAAGGTTAGATGGGCGTTAAACGAAGTGCGGTGGTGTGAGCATCCCTCGGTGGTGTGAGCATGAAGAGCTATTCGCTCATTCACCCGGAGCGGGTCCAGGTACCGCAGCCGCCATGTGTGGTGAAGATCTCAGCTGCGGCCAGCGTCACCACGACTTCCTGTGTCGTGACGTCACTGGCGATGATGTGCTTCGACGATCGGCCCATTGCGTCGCCACTACGCTCCCAATAGCAATTCCGCGTCGGCGAGGCTTTGTACGCCCCGGCACTGACCTGCTCGCCGACAACCCAGTTCCCCTCGGTGATTGTGTCGCTGGGGAGCGCCGGGGGCGAATAGACCATGAATCGCTCGCAGCCCGAGGACGTAAAGGCGACATCCGTCGGCAAGATGTCGACGATGACCTGTCCGGAGTTGTTGTCGTTCGCCAGGACCTGTTCGAACGTGCCCGCGGTGCCGGACTCGCGTTCCCAGTAGCAGTCCGGACTGGGCGCGGCGATGTAGCGGCCAGCTTGGATGTCCTTGCCCACCAGCTTCGTTCCGGACCCGAAGCCACCGTCGGGCAGCGAGGAGGGCTCGGTGCTGGCGGTGGGCTGGACCCGACTGGTCGTGGTCCTGACCCGACTGGTCGTGGTGTGGGCGGTGGCCGGCGACCTGGCCGTGACAGGGTTGACCGATGATGGGCCGGCACCCTCGCCGCTCCCCGACTTCCTCCACGCCGCCCCGATGATCGCCGCCAGAAGCAACACAACGAGCAATGCCCAGGCCCAAAGGGGAAGCACCGACAATTTGCGAGTCAACAGAAGTCGTCGTGCTGAGGGCTCTGCCTGGGAGCGCTCAGTTGCTGGACCGGTGGGGTCTTCTGCCGAGACCCCGTGGCCTACTCGGCTTGCTGCCGGTTGATCGAGGTCGTCGGCGCGAGACGCTTGGTGCGGATATGACGGTCCTTCATTCATGTCCACCGTCGACCCCCATCAATCCACGAAAATTGACAACCTCGCGTCGGGACCCTTCGGGCCTGACGCCGGCCTCAACCTATCTCCGTGAACATGAAACGACGCAGAGCGCGAAACGGCAGTCTCTTCCCGATGAGGCTCTCCCCGATCTGAGGGCTGTGCGCATTGGTTTGATTCGTTCGACAGCGCTTGCAAAGCTTGCCGTGGAATTACGATCAACCAACGCTTTCCAATCGATGATCGGCGGCCAAGGCCCTTTGCCATGAGGCTCAGCGAGGCGAGATGGCGGCGTCTCGCAGCCAGCAGACGGCTGCCGTCGTGTTGCGCAGCCGCCGCGGGCGATTGTGGCCGTTCGTCTTCGCCTGCCCGCACCGGACGCGCTGTAACCGACCTTGCACACGCACACGTTCCTTCTCCACCAGCGAGGGGCGGCCCAAGAAGGGCCGCCCCTGCCGGGGGGAGCGTGTGAAAGTGGCGAGGGCGCCGCACGATGTCAGATCAGACAGGTCTGTTCCCATCGGTAGTTACCCAGCCACTGCGCGTGCTAATCCCTGCTCCATCTGCCGAGCCGAGCCATTCCGCTAGTCGGACCCTTCAGGCGCGCAGCCGAGGACGGTTGCTCGAGCCCGCTGCTCAACCAATGTTACGGGAGCGAAGATCAGGCATATGGGCTTTGCAATCGGCGGCCACCCCAAGCCGAGATCAAATTGACTGCTTTTCACCAGGAAGAATCGAAGTTATGGGGCGCAGGGCCTCCTAGCGGCGTGTCCTTCACCCGAATGGGTGATCGCGTACGTAACCAACAGCCACCAGTGGTACATACGGCAGGTGCCGGGACTGTATTCAAGCAACTTCGAGAAGGATGATGCCGGGGTGTTGCTGCGGCTATCGGGCGATCTTGACATGTGGTGTTCACCACAGCTGGCCGAGGCGATCGGCAGCTGCATCTTGATGCTCCCCAACCAACTCGTGCTGGACATGAACGGCGTCAGCTTCGTCGATTCGACGGGTCTCCGTGTCCTGCTCGACGGCCGGCGTCTCGCCCATGAACGAGGGGTTCCGCTCAAGTTGCGGGGGCTGCCCCCGGCCACGCGCCGGCTGCTCGAGATGACGGAGCTGCTGGATCTCTTCGAGCTGGAGGCCTGACGGCGTCTCTGCCTTCCCGGTGCTCAGCTGCGCTTTCGGTCCGGGTTCGCAGACGGGTCCTGATCACGAGTCGTCTCGCCGGACAGATCGGCGGACTGCCTTCGCGCTCGCTTGTTGGCGTACATCTCTCGGTCAGCGCGCCGCTTCAAGTCATGGCCGGCGGGTCATCGCCGGAACGGACGACGACCTGACCGTTCGCGCCTCGCATGCGGCCGGCGAGGGGTGGCGATGAGGTTGATTCCGCTGAGGCCGTCCTCGACCCCGTCGATGCGGTCGATCGCACGACAGGCCGGGCAGGTGAGGGGGTGCGGGGCGTTCGTCATCCCCTGCATGCTCGTCGCGAGTAGGGCGACCTGCTCGGGTGCCGCATCCCCAGCGGGCAACCCCAGCGCCCCAGGGGGTTCCAACTGACACATTCATGGGATTTTCGGGGCATGAAGCCGGATCATCGGGCGTGGACGAAGCATGCCGCCGCTCGGCCCGATCTCCCCCGGGGTCGTTCTTCCATTACCGGTGCCGGACATAGACCGTACGGGGATGGACCTGGTGTCGGCGTCGGGGCTGCCCTTTCTGGCGTGTTCAGTAC
>JAXDQG010000613.1:0-2600 GCA_034667945.1 Acidimicrobiia bacterium
TCCGCGGAGCAGTCCAGCCTGGCCATCGCCGAGGTGGCCCGCATGGCAGCCATGTACGCCCTCTTCCTCTACCTGGCCGCCCGTGTCCGAACGCGGTTGCAGGTCTGGATCGTGCTCGGGGCCCTCGGCGTGGTCGGTGTGATCGAGGCCGCGGTGGTGGCCGGCCAATGGGTCACCAAATCGGCCCTCGGGCTGTCACTCTTCGGCACGCCGACCATCCTCGAGAACCGTCACGACGGCTTCGCGGTGGCTCGTCCCTTCGGGACCATGGCGCACCCGGTGTTCATGGGCGCCTTCATGGGGGCGCTGGCGCTCATGGCATTCGCCTTGGCCGTGAACCTGCGCAACACGCGGTTACGGCTGGCAGCGCTGGCGATCTCGGCCATAGCGGTCAGCCCCATCGCGCTCGCCAATGCCCGGTCCGCGGCGCTCGGCCTGGTGGTCAGTTTCCTCGTGCTGTGCGCCACGCTGCTGCTGCGTCGCCGGCTCTCGGCCGGCCTGGCAGCAAAGTGGTCGGTGGCCGGCATGTGTGTGGCTCTCTTGGCGGCGCCCTGGTTGAGCCAGCTGTGGTCCAAGAGCTTCCATACCGACCACTTCGACCTCGAGGTCGAGTCACGCATCGAGCTCAACCATGTGGCCGTGAACATGTTCGAGGCCCGCCCCTTCGCCGGCTGGGGGCTGAACAACTTCCAGCAGCAGATGGACCGCTTCGACCGCCATGGTCTGATCTTCGCCGACAACCCGGTGCACAACGTGTACCTGCTGTACCTGGCAGAGGCGGGGTTGTTCGGGCTGGCCGCCCTTTTGGTGCTGGGCGTCTCGTTCGGGCGCAGCGCGCTCCGGCTCACCCGCAGCAACGATCCATTGTTCTCGGCCGTCGGCTACGGGGTCGCCGCCGTCTACCTGTTCTGGGCGATCGAGGAGTTCCTCGTCTTCTCACTGCGCCAGGACCACCCACGGGCGCTGTTGTTCATGCTGTCGGGGCTGTGCGTGGCGTGCGGTCGGCTGGCCGGCACCGAGCCGGCCCCCGCCGGGCGAGGAGTTGTCCTCGATGCCCTGATCAGGGTTCGGGTGCCGCAGCTCCGGCCCCTTGGGCGCGGCGCGATGGCCCGCGCCTCGCTCGCCGCGAGGGCCTTGTCTTCGGGATTCGGAGGGCCGGATCCGCGCCAGCGTCAGGCCGCGGAGAGGCCCGAGCGGCGCAGCCCGGGAGGGCCGGATCCGCGCCAGCGTCGCCACAGACCGCGGCGATGGGCCACCGCCATCCGGGACCGGCGCGCCGCACAGGCGACGCGAGGTCGCGACCGCCCGTTCCCGGCGTATCGTGCCGCCGGTCTGGCGACGATACTGACGCTGCTGGCCGGCATCGTGGTCATCGTCAAGGCGCCGGTCAGCCGAGCGGAGGGCGTTCCCGCCGACCTGGCCGATGCCCAGCTCGTCTTCCAAGCTGTCGACCGGACGACAGGCCAGCGCAGCCTGTACACAGTGGCGCCCGGCGGCGAGCCGGTCCGCCTGCCGCTCGACGGCTTGGGTAGCCCGTCCTACGCCAGCTGGGCGCCCGGCGGCTCGCATCTGGCCTTCTCCGCGCACCCGCCTGGCTCGCCCGACAGCGAGGGGGCCCCCGAGGCGCTCTACCTGGTGAAACCGGACGGCAGCGACCTGCGCCGGCTGACCGCCAACCCCTGGCGGAACAGCCAACCGAAGGTCAGCTCGGATGGACAGAGCGTCTATTTCACTTCGCTGTGGGAGGAGTATCCGAAGGTCGCCGTCTACCGGCTGGATCTGGCCACAGGGCTCGTCACCAACCTCTCGGCCCGCACGCGGCCTGACGGCGCCTTCGACTCCGACCCACTGCTGCTCCCCGACGAGTCGGGGTTGCTCGTCGCGGACGCCTTCGACGCGGCGACAGGCGGCAGCGGCCCGGGCAAGGTTGCGCTGCTGTCGCTGGATGGCGCCACTCGACGACTGTTGACCACCGGGCGGGATGGCTTCGACACCGATCCGGCGGCATCGCCGGACGGGCAGACGGTGGCCATCTCGCGCTACGTGGGCTCGGGAACGCCGACCGATCCGTTGTCCAACCAGCTGTTCAGGGTCAAGCTCTTCGACTTCCGCCTGGTCCTGCATGACATCGCCTCCGGTACCGAGCGCGAGCTGACCAAGGGCCATGACTGCACGACCCGGCCGGGCGACCAGCCCTGCAACCCCATAGACGCGCCGGCGTGGGTTCCCCGCTTCACCCCCGACGGAGGCCATGTGGGCTACGTCTCCGTGCTGTCCTCCACGCGGGTCTGCATCTGCCTCGTGCCCCGCGGAGGTGGCGCGGCAACGGTCCTCGTCCAGAGCGATCAACTGGCGATCGACTGGTACGACTGGCTCCGGCCGAAGCCGGGCGCCAAACCGCCCGTTGCCACACAGACACCGCCCGACCGCCTGCTGCTGGGCCTCGGCCGGGCCGACGGCACCACCGAGGTTCACCAGGCCGGACCCGACCGCTGGGGCAGTGCGCCACTCGACCTGGACGGCTCGCTCCGTCCGCTGGGCCCTCGCTGGGCAGCCGATCGCCAGTCGGTGGTCTACGCCGGCCGGCCCTTGGCGGAAGT
>JAXDQG010000614.1:0-5092 GCA_034667945.1 Acidimicrobiia bacterium
GTCGTCGTGAAATACAGCACCCGATCACCCGGCCGGATGTCACAGTGGATCCGGTGCTCCTTGAGATGCTGCAGCAGGCCGCCGCCGGTGCTGTGGACGATGCACTTGGGCACCCCGGTCGTGCCCGAGGAATACAGGATGTACCAGGGATGCGTGCTGGGCAGCTGCTCGAACTCCTCCGGCTCGTCCGCGCCGCTGGCCAGGAACTCGTCCCAGTCTTGTCCGACCACCACCGTGGCCCGCAGTGAGGGCAGGCCGGCCTTGATCTCCTCGAGACGGCCGAGACAGTCGTACCACTGGCCGTTGTAGGTGTAGCCGGGCGTGGCCACGAGCACCACCGGTTCGATCTGGTCGAACCGGTCCAGCACGCCGGCGGGGCCGAAATCGGGCGAGGTCGACGAGAACGTTGCGCCCACCGACGACGCGCCCAACATGGCGATCACCGCTTCTGGGCCGTTTGGCAGCCAGACGGCCACCCGGTCCCCGGGCTGCACGCCGAGCCGACGGAGGGCCCCGGCGAACTGGGCGCTCTTCGCTCGCAGTTCGTCCCAGGAGAGCGTGCGGCGCCCGCCCGACTCGTCGACCGCCACGATGGCATCGTCGGCACCCCGGCGGCGCAGCAGGTTCTCGGCCACGTTGAACCGCGCGTCGGGCAGGAAACGGACCGACGCCATGTCGCCGGAGCCCTGGTCGACCAGACGCTCACCCGGGTCGCCGATGGCGCCCGCCCAGTCCCAGACCAACCGGTGGAACTGAGGGCTTTGCTCAATTGACCAGGCGTGCAACTCCTCGTACCCGCCCAGCGGCTTGCCGGCGATCTTCTCTGCCTGGTGCCGGAAGGAGGTGAGCGCCGAGGCGGCAACGCGAGCGGGCGAGGGGGTCCACAACGGTGTGCTCATCGGCCGCGGATCGTAGGCGGCTCGGGTCGCATCTGCGTAGCGGCGTTGAGCCCGGCTCGGACGTGGCCGCGAGGTTGGCGCCTACGTAGAGCAGTGGTTTGGCGCATCGCACGAATTCGGGTCGTTGATGCCGGGCACTTCTTGTTCGAAATACGGGCCATCCAGCGGTGGTTGTACTTGCCTGAGATGCACCTGTTCCTCGGCCGAAGAGGGTGGCCAGTGGCGACATCGCGAGGCCGCTCACGAGATGTCGGGTGCCAAGAACGTCAGGAGCGAGGGATGAGCGAGTGGAAGTTCTCGGTCCCCGATCTCACGTGCCTGCATTGTGTGCGAGAGCTGGATGAGCAGCTCAGATCGGTGGACGGCGTACGGGGCGTCGCCATCGACTGGAGCAACAAGACGGTGAAGGTTCGGGGCGTCGGGCTGGACTGGGAGTCGTTGGAGCGCGCGGTCGAAGATGCGGGTTTCGAGGCAGTGAAATGATGGATGGTCGCGGTGTCCGACCAATGTGATGTAGGCGCTCATCGGATCGATGAACGACGGTTACGCTTCCGCTGCATGCGGCAGGCCGGGTCGGAGCCCCCTCCTCTCGACGACCTCCTGCTGACCCTCCTCGATCAGATGAACGCGGCGTTCCTCCGGCGGCTGGAGGAACACGGACTCTCGATGACGCAGGCGGTGACCCTGCGTCTGCTCGATCGGCCGCAGCCGATGCGGCATCTGGCGGCCGCCATGCAGTGCGACGCCTCCAACGTCACCGGGATCGCTGATCGATTGGAAGAACGGGGACTGCTCATGCGCCGGCCAGACCCCAAGGACCGCCGGGTGAAGTTGTTGGTGGCCACGCCCGCAGGGGAACGGCTCCGAGCCGTGCTTCATCTCGGCGTGGCCGCTGATCTTCCGGGCGCGTCCCGTCTGAGCGACAGCGAGTGGCGGACGCTCGAAGCCATCCTCTGGAAGCTGCTGGGCTAGCCAGGCGACCGCGCGTGGCCAGGCGCAGCGAGAAGTGGGTTCAGCCCGCTCGGCGCTGAAGGGCGACGACCGGGATGTCGCGCTGGGTCTTTGCCTGGTACTCGGCATATGGCGGAAACAACTCCACCAGCGACGGCCAGACGCGTTGCTTCTCCTCAGCTGAGAGCACCCGGGCGGTGGCGTCGAAGACTTCGGCGCCCACCTGGACCGTCACCCCTGGCTCGTCCACCAGGTTCAGGTACCAGAGCGGGTGGTGATCATTGCCGCCCTTCGAGCCGACGATCAGGTAGTCGCTGCCGTCACGGCCGTAGATGAGGGCATTGCGGCGGAACTTGCCCGAGCGGCGGCCGCGGGTCGTCAGCACCAGGCAGGGATAGCCGCGCCAGATGTGGCCGTCCTCTCCACCCGATGCGACGTAGCGCTTGGTGTGATCGGCCACCCAGTCGATGGCGGAATCGAGCGGCTGCTCGGCGAGAGGCTGGTCGTCGGCCATGGAAGTGTCGTCGGCCATGGGAGTCCTTTCCTCGATCTTTGAGTGGACTCTGGCACGCCAAGCGCGACCGTGAGAGGCTTCGTGCTATCTCAGTTGATTTTGTTGCTTCTTGACACGACTCGGTATCGTGCGCCCGCATGAACGACTGGCCGCCCCACCTTCGTGAAGATGTTCTGTTCGACCACGACGCGGCATTTCGCGCCGCGTGGGCGATCGACGAGATGCTGGGGCGGCTGAGCTGGGCGGCGGATCACCGCCGGAGACTCTCCGAGGACGTGCTGTGCTCGTGCCAGGGACCGTTCGTCGACCATCTCAAAGACGAGGTCAGACTCTCTGGAGAAGAAGCTGCCGGACTGGCCGAGCGGCTACGTCTTGTGCGATCGCGCATCGCTGATGCGCGTGAGCAGGCGCTCGCCGATGAGATCCGGCTCGAAGTGGCTCGTTCCGAGTGGTTGGCGGCCCAGCGGCGCGCCGCCGAGTTGCTGGCGCTCGTCCAGAGCGCGGCCTGACCACCATGGGTTCGAACCGCACCATCAGTGTCAACCCGGACAGCTTGCGGCGGATGCGGCCCGAGAGCGAAGAGGCCGACACGCAGATGCTGGGCGCGGCCGAGGCCTTGCGCACCGCGCTCCAGCAGGCCCGCATGGCGTGTCCAGATCTGCCGTCACTCGACCCGCAGCTCTGTGATGACGTGGCCCTCCACTACCAGCGCTGCCGGGTGGTAGCTGACGAATTCGACCTGGTGGCCGAGGGTTTTGTCAGCTCGCAGCGTGGCGGGCTGCCAAGTGTCTTCTCCCGAAAGCTGCCTTCGTACGTCGGGCCGTGGGCCGATCTCAACACGGACGGCAACCGGAAATGGATCGACGAGCGGTTGCGGGCCGCCCGGGAGGCAGGCGACGCCAAGGTCCGAGGGGTGGCCACGGCGATTCGCCGGCAGCTGGGTCTGGTCGAAGCTCGGCCCTTCACCGTCGGCCGGCAGGTGTTCCAGGCCGGCTTCGAGGTCGGCGCCGGCGTGTCCGTCGGTGCGGAAGTGGAGTGGGAGGTCGAGGAGCTGTCCAACGGCGTCACCACGCTGACCCTGCGCAAGTTCAACTCCGTAGCCCTCGGGCGCGAGTTGGAGGCGTCCCTGGCTTGGGGCGACAGACGAGTTGGCCCAAAGCTCCTCGCCGAGCTCGGGTTCTCGGTCAAGGGGGGCGAGGGCTGGGCGAAGACGTTCCCCAGCCGGTCGCAGGCAGAGTCGTTCATGGCCGACCATCTGGCGAAGGGCGTGGCCGAGAACCTGCATGTGCCGGTGCCCCTCGTCGGTCTCTTCCGGGACAAGGTCGCCGATTTCGCCAACGCTTCCGGGATGCGAGATGCCCACGTCGAGGAGACGATCCTGGGTGGTGAAGCATCGGGGTCGTTCAAGAGCAAGCTCGACAAGGCGTTGGCGGGTGCCGATGCGTTGGCGAGTGCCGGCTTGACGGCCTCGGCAATGGTTACGGAGGAACGCGACTCCCGTGAGAAGACCGAGACCGATCGGCTGGCGATCGTCGGGGCGTTGAGCGTCGAGTTGGTTGCTGGGAGGGCGTTGTCCCTCGGACCGAACGTGGTCGCCGAGGCGACGGTGACGCGTGACTCCACCAAGGAGAACAAGGGCCAAGCTCGATCGATGACCCTGCGCCTGGCCTTTGACGACAAGGCCGGCAAGATTCCCGAGCTGCTCGGACGACCCCAGCCGGCGGCGGGGGGCGTGACCGGCAACGACACCCACCGCTATGAGGTGCAGGTGAACGTGGACCTGACCGACGTGCGCAACGCCGCGCTCCAGAACGAACTGAGCACGCGGTCGGGTCTCGAGGGCCGTCTCGACGAGGACGCCAATGCTCTGGCCCAGCTCGTGAACCTGGACCGTGATCTGCTGGCCCGGAGCGCGGTGAGCGTGATCGAGCAGGCGCCGTTGCCGTCGGACGAGTACGGAGTAGCCCTCAACGCGGTTGCGCTGGGTGCGGAGGCCGGCGTGACGAGGTCCGGCTACCGCACGGTGGAGGCTTGGCAGAAGGTTGGCGGCGAAGCGTACCGACAAATCGATCTGCGCCCGTGACCACCGCTGGGCAGGGCGCTCACGCCGAGGGGTGGAGCTCGGCGACATAACCGCCGCGCAGCGCAGCCAACGAGGTGGGCGGTGTCAGCAGCCGGTAGGTGGCCGCCGGCCTGCGTTCCGGCGCACCGTATCCGGACGGCGTCCATGGCAACAGCTGTCCCCGTCGGATCAGGAAGGCCTGCTCGCCATCATCCACGAAGGTGCCGTCGGGCAACCTCGTGGCAGGCTCATCCAACACGCCAGGCTGCCAGCGCTCGCCGTCGAGGATCCGATCGAGCTCGCCGGCTCGCAGATCTGGTCGTCCCAAGGCAGCGGTGAAGGCCAGGAAGGCAGGCCGCCGACACTCCACGCACGGACGATGTCCGGCGGCCAAGCCCACCGCTTCGTCCAGGAAGAACAGCTCGGTGTAGTGCCCGGGGCGGAAGAGCGGCCGACGCCGCCCTTTGAACTCGGTGACGCAGATCAGCCAACGGCGCTCGCTCGTACGTTCCCGCGAGACCTGGCCGTGTCGGTCGTGCAGTACCCCGCGGTTGCCGAAGAACAGCCCGCGGGCCGGTGTGGCGATGAGCCGACCGTGGGGGTCGACCCGGTTGGCGTGCGGCACGCGGCCGACCCTACCGCCCATGTGACAGCGGAGAGGGCCGA
>JAXDQG010000615.1:0-6377 GCA_034667945.1 Acidimicrobiia bacterium
CCCTTAACCGAAGCTTAGCCATTTCTTTGGGTTGCTCTGGGCCGACTGCACCCCGAGAAATCTCTGGCTTCGCCCTCAGTCGGTCGGCCCTCAGCCGAGCAGCCCGGCGAGCAGATCCAGTGCCGGGAACACCTTGTCCGCCCCGGCCGACGGCACGCCGAACACCGCTCGGGTGATGCCGAGCTGCTGGAGCTCATCGAGGCGGGCCGGATCGGTCGGGGCGGCGAAGAGCGTGATGTCCAGCTCGTCGGGGTCGCGCCCGGATGCCGCCACCGAGTCGCGTACGCCTTGGATCTCGGCTGCTACCGGGTTGCGACCGTTCATCGGTGCCCAGCCTTGGCCGTAGGCGGCCACCGCGTGGCGCAGCTTCGGCCCGGCCCCCGCGCCGAGGATCACGGGCGGACCACCCGCCTGCACCGGCTTGGGCCACGCACGACTCGGGCCGAACTGCACGAACCGGCCCTCGAAGCTGGCGACCTCTTCCGTCCACAGTGCTCGCATGGCGGCGATGTGCTCGGCAGTGATCTCCCGCCGGCAGGCGAAGTCGACGCCGTGGTGCGCCATCTCTGCCCGGTTCCAGCCGAAGCCGACCCCGAGGATGAGGCGGCCGCTGGAGAGGAAGTCGACCGAGGCGATCTGCTTGGCCAGCCAGATCGGGTGGTGCTGGGCCACCAGGCAGATGCCGGTGCCGAGCCGGATTCTCGAGGTCGCGCCGGCCGCGGCGGACAGCGAGACGAACAAGTCCACCGTACGGGCGTAGATCTCGGGGATGTGCGGGCCGCCCGGCCATCCTCCACTGGCCAGTGGCATGTGGCTGTGCTCGGGGAACCACACCGACTCGAACCCCCGATCCTCGGCGGCCCGGGCGAATTCGGCCGGCCCGAGCGAGCGGTCCGTGGGGAAGACGATCACTCCAAGGTGCACGTGCGTGTCCTACCACCTGTGGGTCTGCCGAGCCCCGTGGCCGCGAGGCGCCAGCGGCACGAGCATGACCTCAGAGGTAATCGTTGTGCTTCTGGGGGCGACGTAGGTTCGGACCCATGCCCACCACGACCGTCGGTCCGCTTCTCCGGGAGTGGCGCACGCGCCGCCGCCGCAGCCAGCTCGAGCTCGCCCTGGACACGGGCGTCTCGCCCCGCCATCTGAGCTTCATCGAGACCGGCCGTTCCCGACCCAGTCCCGAGGTGGTGCTGGCGCTGTCGGCCAAACTGGAAGTCCCCCTGCGGGAGCGGAACCGCCTGCTGCTGGCCGCCGGTCACGCCCCCCGCTATGCCGAGACCACCTTCGATGCGCCCCAGATGGAGACGGTGAGGGCGGCCTGTCATCGGCTGCTCGACGTGCTGCATCCCTATCCGGCGGTGGTGGTCAACGGCGACTGGGATGTCGTGGCCGCCAACGCGGCCGCGGGCGTCTTCGTCGCGTCACTGCCACCCGAGCTGCGCGAGCCGACGCCAAACCTCTTCCGGGCCAGCCTGCATCCTGATGGCTTGGCCCCGAACCTGGTCAACTTCGAGGATTGGTCGCGGCATCTCCTGGCCCAGCTCCGGCAGCTGGTCGAGTCGTCGGCGTCGCCCCGACTGGCCGCCCTGCTGGCGGAGATCAGCGCCTATCCCAACCTGGCGCACATCGACCAGAGTCGCCTGGGCTATGACGACATCGAACTGGTGCTGCCCATGCGGTATCGAGTCGGTGAGGAGGAGCTAGCGCTGTTCACCACCGTGACGACGTTCGCCACCGCCGTCGACGTGACCGTCGGCGAGTTGGCAGTGGAGATGTTCTTCCCGGCAGATGCCCAGACCGAGGCGCTGTTGCGCCGCTGGGCGGAGGAGTCGAAGGGGGCTGTGGTCTGATCACACTCAGTTTTTTTATTCCATCAAAATATTCGTGACGAAATGTGGCGAAGTCGCCGCCCGGGAACCACGTTTTCGGCTGCGTAGGCGGTCGATTCGACGTCGATTCGACGTACCACGGTCGAATTCGGCGTACCCGAATCGGCGAGTTGCTCGGCGCAGAAGAACGCGCCCAGTGTTGGGAATATCACGTGGGGTGGCAGTCGTTTGGAGGGCGACTACGCCGGGTCGGCGCCCACCCTCAGCGCCTTCCGGCCCCGACCGGTACCGCGGCCGCGGCCAGCTGAACCGTCAAGCCGCCGGCGACCTCGGTTGGGTACACAGGCGTATAGGGGTGCCGGCCACCACCCACATGCGCCGGGTCGTCCCACATGGCGCTGCGGGGGCTGTGGTAGTTGAAGTGCACCTCGGGAGCTTCGCCGCCGGCCACGATCACGCGGGCAATCGCCGCCGGGTCGGGGTGATTGAAATAGGCGCCGTTCGTCGACACCAGGTACCGCCGGCAGTCGACCAATTGGAGCAACTCGATGCTCACATTCGCCTCGCTGCCGTGATGGGGCAGCTTGAAGGCATCGAGCGGCAGCCGATCCACCCCCCGCTCGGCGTTCAACCGGCGGATCGCGGCCGCCAGCGTGTCCGGATGGCCATCGGCGCCGAAGAGGCAGCGCACTCCGGCCGCCTCCAGCAGAAAGGCAATGCTCGAGCCGTTCGCCGGCGCGGCATCGAGAACGGACCTCCGGGCCGCCAGCGCGTCCAGGTCGGACAGATCGATGGCTTCACCCGCCCGATCCACCTTGGCGCCCTCCGGCGTCGGCTCTTCGGCCCGCACGCGGCCCAACTCCCGGTCCCACACCGGGGCCATGCGCGCCAGCTTCGCCGGACTGGGCGACAGCAGGGTGATCGTCACGCGGCCACCCTCGCCCAATGTCACCGTGGGCAGCGGACCCTCGTCGGGCACCACGACCGGACCGCCCCGAAACGCTGCGTTCCAGGGAACTCGCCCGCTGGCACGCCGGCCCAGCAACAGCTGCCCCAAGCGCTCACCCTGCGCTGCTCCTCGCTCGGTGATCAGGTGCTGACGCCCGTTGAACCAGAAGTCCCGAGCCGTGAAGCCCTCGGGTGGTGCGTCGAAGAACGGCAGCGCGCCCCCGATGTGATCGGCATCGACGTGGGTCACCACAGCCAGGTCGAAGTCACGGTCATCCGCGGACCAGTTGGCCTCGACGAAGGACCGCAGGCGCGGCGCGGTCCCCGTAGTACCCCCGTCGATCAACAGCCGAATGGTGCCCCCGTCATCGGTGCACTGCACCACCAGGCAATCCCCGTGACCCGCCGGAAGCATGTCGATGCGCATCCCCGGCTCATTGCGACCCCGCTCAAGCGGCATAGCGTTAGCATCTCACGGACAGCAGCGGCGCGCTGACGATGCGTCGAGGAGGGGGACCGTGGCCGCGTCGACGGAGAACACCGGGGCCGGGAGATCAGCGGTGCCGCCCGCTCCGGCCCTCGCCGGGGCGGTCATCGACCTCGCGCGCGGCGAGGCGGAAGAGCTGCCTTTGCTCGACCAGATCGCCGGCCAGCCGCCATCCGGCCCGCCATCCGGCCAGCCGCCGCCCGGCACCACGATCCCAGGCGGTACGACGACCGACGCAACCGGCCCGTCCAATGGCGCGCCGGCCGGCGCCGACCGGAAGGCCGACAACGAGACACGGCGCACCACGGTGCGGGTGGGCGTGCTGCACGCCACCTTGGAAACCGCCAGCTATCCCCTGCTCATGGGCCAGACCCGCGGATCGCCCATCAGCGGCGCGGTCGGCTATCTCGATGGGCTGTACGACGGCGACATCTCGCGTCGTCAGTTCAGCGACGTCCTTCCGGAGCACCTCAACGAGTTCGCCATCATCCAGCCCCCCGTGCCGGGCGAACGACCCGAGGTCGTGGGACTGATGGGTCTCGGCCCGCCAGGCGAGCTGAGCCCCCCGGTGCTGACCCGGGCGGTCAGCCGGGCGATCCGCCAGCTGGCGCTCGGACGTCTGTTGCCCGCGGTCGAAGGCGGCTGGGCGGTGAGCACGCTGCTGGTCGGCACCGCCGGCCCCGAGGCGATGAGCATCCGTGAGTCGGTGCGTTCGCTGGTCGACGGCATCATCGACGCCAATCGCACGCTTCGCGCCCTCGGCGCCCACATGGGCGAAGTCGTCGGGCTCGAGGTGGTCGAGCTCTTCGCCGATCGGGCCGAGATCGCCGATACCGAGCTGTGCCGGTTCTGCCAGAGCCTCGAGCGTGAGATGGACGAGGCCGCCCCCGCGGGTGCCGAGGCCGCGCAAGTGCAGTGCCAGCTGCCACGCGTCGGCGAAGGCGGCCGGCCGGGGCAGACCCCCACCGAGTACCGGGAGGGGGCCTGGCGGCGGATCGTGATCCGCACGCCCGACGCCACCAACCAGGACGGCCAGGTCCCGGCCCTCAAGCTCGAGTACCTCACGATGAGCCGACGGGCCGCCGCCGACCTCGGCGTGCAGGTCGTCGACTCACGCAAGCTGGCCGTCATCGAGCAGCTGACGACCGTGTCGGTCACCGACAGCCAGCTGCCCAATACGCTCTACGAGCTGCTGATCCCGGTCGATCTCAAGCGAGACCTGGCCGACGGCACGCATCTCCAGCTGGTGCTCACCGAGGACACGGCCGGCCTGCCCTGGGAGATGTTGGCCACGGCGCCGCAGACGGACATGGGCGTGAGCACCCGTCGCAAGCCGCTGCCGCTGGCCACCCAGTTCGGCCTGCTTCGTCAGCTCGAGCTGCCCGACGAGCTGCGCCGACGAGTTCCCCGGGCGAAGGGATCCGACGTGTTCGTGCTCGGCAACCCCCCGGCCGGGCCCACCTTCCCGACACTCCCCGGTGCAGCCAACGAGGCCGATGCCGTGCGGGCCCTCTTCGACGCCACCGCGGGCGGAGATCCGGAGCGAAGCTTCATCACGCGCGGTGTCGTGTTCGACGAGAACGGCCAGGCCAGATGGGACACCATCGGCGATCCGGAGCTGCCGCTCACCGTCCGCCTGCTCGACGCCCTGATGGCCCACAGCTACCGGGTGCTGCACCTGGCCGGCCACGGTGCGGTCGACCCGGTCAGCAACCTGGCCGGCGTGGTGGTGGGCGCCGCCGACTTCCTTACCGCCACCGAGCTGGCCAACCTGCCCTACGTGCCAGACCTGGTGTTCCTCAACTGCTGTCACCTCGGGCACATCGATCGTGGCATGACCCCCAACCGCCTGGCCGCCAACCTCGCGGTGTCACTCATGGGCATCGGCGTGCGGGCGGTGGTGGCCGCTGGGTGGGCGGTGAACGACAACGCGGCCCAACAGTTCGCCCTCACCTTCTACGAGCAGCTCATCCAGGGAGTCGATCTCGGCTCGGCTGCGCTCCTGGCCCGGCGGTCCATCGGTGAGAGCGCCCTGTACGGCAACACCTACGGCGCCTATCAGGTCTACGGCGACCCGTCGTTCCGTCTGACCCCACGGGTCGAAACCTCGGGCGACGCCCCGCCGGCCCGTACACGCAGCGGACTCGAGCGGGCGCTACGGACCGCCCGGGTCAGCCTGGCCGCCATGCCGGGCGACTCGACGAGGCAGCCGGCCAAGCGTCGGATGATCGAGGAGCTGCGGGCCCAGATCGAGCAGCGGCAGCAACAGGGCGAACGGAACACGGGAGCCCTGTGGGCCGAGCTGGGCGGCTGCTACGGCGAGTTGGCCGTGCTCGACGAGGCCATCAGCTGTTATCGCACGGCCCTGGCCGACGGGCAGGGCGACGCCCAGTTCCGGGACGCCGAGCAACTGGCCAATCTGCTCTCCCGCATGGTGGAGGGGGACCCCGGGTCGCTCGAGGCCGCCGGCAAGGAGGCGGACCGGATGCTCCACCTGCTGCTCGACCTGGCGCCGACCGCCGAGCGGCACGGGCTGGTCGGCGGCCACCGCCGTCGCCGGGCGCTGCGGGCGCAGCCCCTCGACCTCCACCTGCTCGCCGGAGCACTGTCCGACGACGCCTACGGCGCAGTGACCCGGCCGTCCTTCGACACCTCTGGCTATCTGGCGGTGAACTACGTGGCGCTGACGGCCCTGCTGGCCCTGGCGCTGCCCGACATCGCCGGGTCACTGCCGCAGGCCAGGGCGGTTCGGCAACGGTTCGCCGCGTCGGATCCGCATGCGCAGCCCAGGCCGGCAGACGTCTTCGACCGCCTGCTTCCGACCGAGATGGCGCTGGCGGATGCGCTGCTCAGCTACGCGGAGGCCAAGCTGCCCTCAGCGGTCGTGGACAACCAAGCGGCCGCAGCCGTGGCGGCGGACGCGCTGCGCACCGCGCTCAGCGAGGTCGCCGTTGGCTATCGGACCCAGTTCGGCCAGCGCTCGACCCCCCGCCAACAGGCTTCGGCGGTCGAGGCGGTGGAGGAATGGGCGACGGTTGCCCAAGCGTGCGGCGACCCAGGGTTGGCACGCGCCCTGCGCGAGCTGGCCCAGGGCCTGGGGCTGAGGGCCTCAG
>JAXDQG010000616.1:0-4313 GCA_034667945.1 Acidimicrobiia bacterium
CTGGAAGGGCTCGTTGCGGTAGTTGATGGCGTAGCCACCCTGGTCACCGCCGAAGTCACCCGGTACCGCCGGGGGTTCGACAGGGTCGCCGGCGCCGTAGTCTTTCCACATGGGGGCCCGGTCCTGGTAGAAGACCGTGAACTCCCGGAAGTCGGGGCCGCTGGCCGAGCGGATGTCGGCGCTGACGCCGATGCCGTCGGTCTGGTTGCCGGTGGCGGGGTCGTGCCAGGTGGCGTCCACGGGTTCTACGTTCATGGCGGCGAACAGGCCGCGTTGTTGGTGGCTGTTGGCGTATTGGTGGTCGTGGAAGAACACGGTGCGTAGGGCCTGGTCGACGAACCAGCGGTAGCCGTAGGTCTGGCCGGGCATGGCGGCCTGCACGTAGTTCCAGCCCACCGAGGTGCCGTCCGAGCCCAACTCGTCGAAGCGCACCAGGTGCACGTGCGTGCTGATCTCAGAGGTGTGCTCGGGCAGTTGGTAGACCCCATCCTGTTTGGCCAAATAGTCGACGGGGTGGGTCGGGTCGTCGTTGAGGTGGAGGTCGTTGGTGGTCAGCAGCTGCACGCAGTCGCCGACGCGGGAGCGGATGGTGTAGGGCTCGGGGGCGGTGCGTCCGGCGAGGACGTCGTCTTTGTGGCTTTCCTCGACGTAGACGCGGCCTTCGGGGTCGGTCCAGCCGGCGGAGTTGTAGGTGATGGGCACGTCGATGGCGTGGGGCCGGTAGGTGCGCAGGGGCGCGTCGGCGGGGCAGGGGTCGATGTAGCCGGCGCCGGGGCGGTCGGGGTGCAGGCCGGGCAGGTTGGCGGCCTCGAGCGGGGTCGGGCTGCGGGGGGCGTCGCCGGGGCGGCGGATAGCGGCGAACTGGTCGGCCACCACCGCGTAGGGCGGCCGGTAGGCCCGCTGGCCCACGTCGCCCTTGACGAACAGCGGGTAGCCGGGGTGCTCGGCGTCGGGGCCGGGAATGGCGCCGGGCCGGTCGGGCAGCGGCCGCAGCGGCTCGATCGGGGTGGCGTCCGGATAGGTCTGGGTGCCGTCGCGGAGGCGGTCGAAGATGCGCAGATGGCCCCAGAAGCCCTGCGCGAAGTGGGGGTAGAGATGGCAGTGGAAGATCGAGTCGCCAATGGTGCCCTGCTCACCGCCGGCGCCGCCCTCGATGCGCATCTCGTAGGACTCGCCGGGGCCGACGGCTTGGACGTCGAGGCGGGGCGAGTTGGGGTTGTTCGGGTCGGCGTACCAGCGTTGGGTGTGCTGGTGCCAGGGGTGGGTCTCCTTGGCGCCGGGGTGCACCACGTGGAAGCGGGTGGGGTCACCGACATACGCCTTGGGGATCAGGTTGTCGCTGTCGACCACGATGGCGCCGTCCTGGGCGCGGTGGACGAGCTTGCCTTCGTCGCCGAAGACCCAGGACTGCAGGTGGGACTCCTCGCCCATGCACTTTGCGCCGGGGTCTTCGACCACGCGGCCCAGGTCGGGGACGTAGCCGTCGCAGAAATGGTCGCCGGGGGCGATGACCTGGCCGCTGGGCAGGCGGATGGTGCGGGCCTCCCCGGCGGGGTTCTCCGGGGTGGGCGTGCCCCGGTGCTCGAGCACGGCCCGCAGCCGGTTGCGCAGCGGCTCGGAGCGGTAGTTGATGCCGAAGGTCGAGTCCTCCAACCCCGTGGTGGGAAACGTCGGGGTCTGGCCGTTGCGGTCCAACACGCCCTCGTTCTCGTCGAGGACCACCATGGCGAAGGACCGGAAGCTCTCCGCCCCGGGGACAACGACATCGGCGAACAGCGCAGATTCCACCGCCCGGCCCGTCTCCGGATCCAACAGGTCCGCCCCGGTGCGGGGGTCATGCCAGCTGGAACCGGCCGGATGCACGACCAACGCCCCATACAGACCACGCTCGATGGAGGCGGCGTCGGCGGCGTGGGCGTCCGCTCCGCCCTCTGGGGCGTCGGGGGCGGGGTTGCCGCCGTGGCCGCTGGAGAGGTTGGCGATATCGACGATGGGGGCCTCGCCCTCCCGCTCGGCGTACCAGGTGTAGGTGACCTCCTGGCCGGGCCCGGCGCTGGAATCAGGATTGCGGCCCACCTGGGCGCCGTCGCTGGTGCGAGGGTCGTAGCTGACCAACCCGTCCGCGTGCATCCCCACCCGGCGGCCCTCGATGTCGTTGCGCAGCTTGATCCGGATGCAGTCACCCACATTCGCCCGCACGACCAACGGCTGGACCACATTCGGGTTGGCCAAGATGTCCCCCTTGCCCACCCGGGCGTCGTCGCCCTTCAGCGCATACACCAGACCATCGGGCAGATGATCACCCCAACCGTTCAACGGGATCACGGTCTGGAAGGCGGCCACGTCATAGGTCACCAACCGCGCCCCCACCGGGCACACCCCACCCGTATCAGCGGCCGCCGGCGCCGCCGGCACCAGCACACTCACCGACGCCACCAACCCCAAGCTGACGAGGGCACCGATGGCACGCCGTGCGGTCAGCGCAGAATCGGAGACCGCGGCGGCGTCGATGGCCTCCGGCCGACCGGCCTCGGCCCTGCGGCGGTGCACCGAGCGGGCCAGCAGCGCCGAGGCGGCAGCCGCGGCCAGCAACGCCACCGGGAGCGATAGCGCGAATACCAGGCCGGCATGGCCGACGTGGCTGAGGTAGCTGCCGTGCGCGGTGTGTACCGCGACGCCGGCGTGGCCGCGAGGTCCCGACAACCCGGCACCGTGCTGGCCGCCATCGACCAGTGGATGGGCGAACGAGCCGACGGCCACGGCGAGCGACGAGGCCCCTCCCACTGCGGCCGCCCGCCACGAAGAACCGATGCGGCGTCGTGCGCAGAGCGCGAGCACAGCCCCGATGACCAGGACCAGTAGCGGAAACACCAGCGCGGAGTCGCGCAGCCAGTGCCCGAGTTGGGCGGTCGGGCCATGGTCGTGGTCGCCCCCGTCGCCGGTGACGAGCGGCAGGCGCTGTAGCCACGCCATGGTGGGAAGGGTCACCGCCGCGGCGACCATGGGGGCTGCTGCGAACGAGCGGGTCCACCACCGGGCGGCGATGGATCCGGGCGTCGAGGCGCGTTGCATGAAGGCTGGCTCCTGAAGTGCTGAGTGTCCTGCTCGCGGGCCGACGGCGACCTGGCGAGGTGGCGGTGTGCGGAGGGCGGGGAGGGCGCAGCAGCGGGGCGGGCGCGGCAGCGGGGACGGGCCGGGGGGTGGGGGGACGGACGAGGCGGTGTCCGGGCGGCAGAGCGTGCAGGCAGGCGGGGTGCGGACCGGCGCGATCAGGCCGGTCTGCGAGACAGCTGTATGAGTGACCAGGTTGGGTGCTGGGGCCGCAAGGCGGTGACGGAGTTGGATCGCAGTTGCCGCCGCCCGTTGGGAGGGCGGCGGCAACTACTTCTGGGAGAGGATCCGCTCCACAGCCGCGCTGGGGTCAGCGACGAACACTCAGCGGGGCACCGAGGCGCTGGCCGCCAACCGTGGTCGTGAGGCTGATGGTCGCCGTGGCATCGGGCGTGATCCGGGTGTTGCGGGCCCGGTAGGCCCAGTTGCCCAAGGCGTCCACATCGACGTTTGCGAGGATCGGGCCGGTGGCGCTGTTGCCGATGCGGATCGTGACCGAGTTGCCGGGGCCGGGGACCGTTGCCGTTCCCTCGATCCTCCAGTCACCCTTTCCGCTGCGGAACTCGGCAAAGGTGACGGTGATGGCGTCGTCAACAGCCGTCACGGTGACCGTGTCGGTGGCGGTACCACCGGGGCCGCTCGCCGTGACCTGGAACGTGAGAGCACCGCCGCCCACCGGGAAGTTGAAGGTGGGCTTGGCCGAGTCGGCGCCGGTCAGGTTGACGGCCTTATTGCCGGACACTTGCGTCCAGGCGTAGCTGCTGGCACCTGTGGAGGCGGTGCCGTCCAGGGTCACAGCGCGGCCGCCGATGACGGTCTGGTCGGGGCCGGCGCTGGCCACCGGGGCAGTCACGTCCTCGACGATGATGTCCACGACGTCGGTTGACAGGCCGCCGGGGCCCTGGACAGTCAGCTCGAAGCTGAGGGTGCACGCCGAATTCGGTGCGACGAAGCTCGGCCGAGCCGTGGTTTCGCCCGTCAGATGGGCGTAGGGGCCGGCCGTCTGCCGCCACTCGTAGGAGCTCACGTCACCGGACGAGCCGGAGCCGTCGAGCACGACGGTCTGGCCTTGACGCACCCGGGCGTCGGGCCCGCCGAATGATCGCACCGGGATCGGCAGGAACCCCCGCCCACGGGCGCTGAGGGACACCGTCTCCGAACCGCCCCCCGACGAGGTGACGGTGAGGCGGGCCGGCGGGGCT
>JAXDQG010000617.1:0-12160 GCA_034667945.1 Acidimicrobiia bacterium
CTTCAGAGCGGCTGGCGCCTCGGCGGTATTGGGCAGCGCGACCACGAGGCGGGCGCCAGTGGGCCCGTCGAGCGCGATCCAGCTGGCCGAGAACTCCGAGGCATGCGTCTGCCCCCAGTCCTCCACGGCGGCCTGGTCGCCTTGCAACGGTGCCGCGGCCTGGGCGTAACCGGCGGGTGGCTCGCCCGGTGGCGCTGCGGCCAGCCACGCCGGCGGGGAACAGGCGGAGACGGCAGTCGGACCCGCACCTGCCGACGTCGATGGGGCTGGTGGGGCAGCGGAGCGTGCACCTTGATTGCAGCCGGCCAAGACTGCCGCGCTCCCGAGGACGATCGCCCCGAGCACCGAGGGCATGCGGCGACCCATGACCCTGATGCTAGACCGCCAAGGCGACAGCGCTGTGACCACTCGGCGACGAGGCGTGGTAAGCGCAGCTTGGCGCGTAGTCAAGCCAGCATGGCAGGCGGAGGTACCTTCGCCTTATGTTCCCCGGCACGCATGCAGCGTCGACACCCGACAAGCCCGCCGTCATCCACGCGTCGACCGGCCAGGTGACGACCTATGCCGAGCTCGATGCCGCCGCGAATCGGCTCGCCCGGGTCTTCTCCGAGGCCGGCCTGCGCCCCGGCGACCATGTCGCCTTCTGCCTCGAGAACCATCCCCGCTTCCACGAGGTCGCTTGGGGCTGCCACTACGCCGGCTTGGTCTACACGGCGACCTCGAGCCGGCTCACCACCTCTGAGCTGGCCTACATCGTCGACGACTGCGAGGCGAAGGCCTTCATCACCTCCGCCCACAAGGCGGATCAGGCCCGCGAGCTGGGAGAGCTCACGCCGCACGTCAAGGTCCGGCTCATGCTCGATGCCACGGTTCCCGGCTACCAGTCCTACGAGTCCACCGTCAGCGCCCAGCCTCCCACTCCGCTGCAAGACCGCCGCGAGGGCACCGACATGCTCTACTCCTCCGGCACGACCGGGAGACCCAAGGGCGTGTTCCACCCACCGCCCGCGGTTGCGCTGGGCGAAGCGCCCGGCCTGGCCACCCTGCTGTCCGGCCTGTTCGGGATGGACGCCGAGACCGTCTACCTCTCCCCTGCCCCGCTGTATCACTCGGCACCCTTGCGCTTCACGATGGGCGTCCATCGACTCGGCGGCACCACGGTGGTGATGGACCGATTCGATCCGGAGACCTTCCTCCAGCTCGTGGAGCGCTACCGGGTCACCCACGCCCAAGTCGTTCCCACCATGTTCGTGCGCATGCTGAAGCTGCCCGCGGACGTCCGTGCGCGTCACGAGGTCTCTTCGTTGCAGCTGGTCGTCCATGCAGCGGCTCCCTGCCCGGTCGACGTGAAACGCCAGATGATCGAGTGGTGGGGGCCCGTCCTCCACGAGTACTACGCCGGCACCGAGGGCAACGGTTTCGTCTACTGCAACTCCGAGATGTGGCTGGCGCATCCCGGCTCGGTGGGACGACCGCTGAACTGCGTGATCCACATCTGCGACGAGTCCGGCAACGAGTTGCCCGTGGGCGACGAAGGCACGATCTACTTCGAGGGCGGCGCCGCCTTCGAGTACCACAACGACCCGGAGAAGACCCGCGAGAGCCGCCACCCACTGGGCTGGTCGACGCTGGGTGACATCGGGCGCCTCGATGAGGACGGCTTCCTCTATCTCACCGATCGCAAGGCGCACATGATCATCTCGGGCGGGGTCAACATCTATCCGCAGGAGGCCGAGAACCTGCTCACCCTGCATCCCAAGGTATTCGACGTGGCGGTGATCGGCGTGCCCAATCCCGACTTCGGCGAAGAAGTCAAGGCTGTTGTGCAGCCGGTCAATTGGCAGGATGCCGGCCCCGAGCTCGCGCAGGAGCTGATCGCCTACTGCCGCCAGCAGCTTGCTGACGTGAAATGCCCCCGCTCGGTCGACTTCGAGCAGGAGCTACCTCGTCACCCCACCGGCAAGCTCTACAAACGGCTCCTGCGGGATCGCTATTGGGAAGGTCGGGCAAACCGGCTGGTCTAGCGCTTGGTCCCCGCTCGCGCCTGCTCGGTCCCCGCCACCGTTGCGTTGGTCCCCGCAACGCCCGTGGCCACCGGATCGTTGCTGGGATGCGCGCCCCGTGCGTCCCCTCCTGCCAGGATGCCGCCATGGCGCGCTTCCCGTTCCTGGACCATCCCGGCCCGATCCCCTTCGCGCACCGTGGCGGCTCCGCCGAGGCACCGGAGAACTCGATGGCGGCCTTTGCCCGTGCGATCGAGCTGGGCTACCGCTACGTCGAGACCGACGCCCAGCTCAGCAAGGACGGCGTGTTGGTGGTCATGCACGACGACACGCTGGACCGCACCACCGACCGGACCGGCAAGTTGGCTGGTCTCACCTGGGCCGAGATCAGCCAGGCCAGGCTGCGCAACCCGGACGGCACGATCAGCGACGAGCACCCGCCTCGTCTCGAGCAGGTGTTCACGGCCTTTCCCGAGGCGATGATCAACGTCGACGCCAAGGTCGACCGGGCTGTACAGCCACTGGTCGACCTGATCCGGGCGCAGGGCGCGCTGGATCGCACCTGTCTGGGCAGCTTCAGCGATGGGCGGACCGCCAACATGCGCCAGCAGCTCGGGCCGTCGACCTGCACCGTGTGTGGCCCGATCGATGTGATCAAGATCCGCCTTGGTTGGCTCGGCCGCTTGCTCGGCTCGGTGAAGGGGGCGTGCGCCCAGGTCCCTCTGCGTCAGCACTTGATCGGGCCGATCTCCGTGCCGGTCCTCGATCGTGCCTTCGTGCGGAGGGCCCACCGTCGGGGGATCCCGGTGCAGGTCTGGACCATCGACGACGCCGACAAGATGCGGGAGCTGCTCGACCTCGGCGTGGACGGCATCATGACCGACCGTCCGACCGTGCTGAAGCAAGTGCTGCAAGAGCGGGGAAAGTGGTCCGGCAGCTGAACCGTCGCCGAGGGCTTGGAGTAGGGAAACGACTACGTCAGGGAGCGTCCGGTAGGAGGACGTGTGGGTTGAGCACGCCCTCCGGGTCGAGCGCCGACTTGATGGCGCGGAACAGCGCCACCTCCGCCGGGCTGCGGTTGAGGTGCAGCCACGCTTTCTTGGCGGTCCCGATCCCGTGCTCGGCTGAGATGCTCCCGCCCAGGCTGGCCACGTAGGCCAACACCGCCTCGTCGGAAGCCTCGTCGTCTGGCGCCGGCCCGGTGATGTTCACGTGGATGTTGCCGTCGGCCACGTGCCCGAACAGCCAGCAACGGGCACCGGGCGCCACTTCTGAGACGATTGACGGCACCTGCTCCACGAACTCGGCGATGCGCGCCGCCGGCAGGGTGACGTCGAGCTTGTGCGGAGGGCCAACCAGGTTGATGGCCTCGGGATGACGCTCCCGGTATGCCCACAGCAGCTGGCGACGGCCGGGGTCGGCCACGGCGGCGTCGACCAATCGGCCCAACTGGGCGACGGCCGCAGCCAGTTCATCGGTCGGATCGGCCTTTCCAGCGCACTCCACGAGCAGGTAGGCCTGATGCGTCTCGGGGAACGGCTTCGGCAGATCCAAGCGCTCGCACACCAGCTCGAGCCCGGAGCCGAGGAAGAGCTCGGCCGCGGCCAGCGAATCGACGGCTCGACGCAACTCCCAGACCGCGTCGATCGCGTCGGTCACGTGCATGAATGCCAACAGCGCCACGGCTCGCTCGGCGTAGGCGGGCACCAGCCGCAGGCGGGCGGCCGTGATCACCGCCAACGTTCCCTCGCTGCCGCACAGCAGACGTCCCCAGTCGTAACCGGTGTTGTCCTTCCACAGCCCGTCGAGATGCCGGATGATCGTGCCGTCGGCCAGAACGGCTTCGAGTCCCTGCACTTGGTCCCGCATGCCGCCAAAACGGAGGAAATGCAGCCCGCCAGCATTGGTGGCGATCATCCCGCCCACGGTGGCCGAATCTCTGGCACCCAGATCCACACCGAAGGCCAGACCGGCCGCTCCGGCGTGGTCCTGCAGCCGAGCCAGCGTCACGCCGGCGCCAACAGTGACCTGGCCCGCAGCCTGATCGACGGCCGAAAGCGCCTCGAGTCGTCGAAGGCTGAGAACGACCTCCCCCTGCAACGGTACCGACCCGCCAACCAGGCCGGTGTTGCCGCCTTGGGGCACCACCGGACATCCCGCCCGGTGGCATGCCGCCAGCACCGCCGCCACCTGCTCGACGTCGGCCGGGCGCACGACCGCTGCCGCCTTACCGACGAAGCGACCCGACCAGTCGCGGGCGTAGCCGGCGGTGAGCTCCTCGCCTTGCAGCACGTGATCAGCGCCGACGATGCCCCGCAGCTGGTCGAAGAGCTCGGACACGTCGGTCAGGAGGGATCCGCGAAGGCCGGTGACCGCTTCTCGAAGAACGCCTTGACGGCCTCGGTCTGGTTGCTCGTTCCGATGAGCGAGCGGATGACCCGCTGCTCGGCGGCGAGCCCCTCGGTGAGCGGCACCAGCCCGGCCTGGTTGAGCAGGTCTTTGGCGCCTCGCACCGCGTCTGGCGACTTGCCGGCGATCTCGCGGGCCAGGGCCAGGGCGTCATCGAACGGCGCATTGGTGACGTGGGTGGCGAGGCCGATCCGGCCGGCTTCCTCGCCGCTCACGATGCGTCCCGTGAACGTCAGCTCCTTGGCGACGTCGAGGCCGACCACCCGATGGAGCAGCTGGGTGCCGCACATATCGGGAATCAGCCCCCAGCGGATCTCGAGCACCGAGAGCTGGGCCTCGGGGTGGACGAAGCGGATGTCGGCGCCCAGTGCCAGTTGGAACCCGCCCCCGAGGGCGTGCCCGTGCACGGCGGCGATCACCGGTGCCGGGATCTCCTGCCACACATAGACGGCTTGCTGGCCGGCTGCCTGTGCGGTGTCGAAGCTGCGTTGATGGCGGGGGATGACCCGATCGACACCCTCGTCGGCCGCGCCTGCCATGGCCTGGAACGAGGCGAGGTCGAGACCGGCGCAGAACGACCGCCCTTCCCCCGACAGCACGACGGCTCGGACATCCCGACGAGCCTTCAGGTCCTCCCCGACCTCGATCAGCGTCGAGAACATCGCCGGATCGAGGGCGTTCATCTTCTCCGCTCGGTTGAGCCGCACGTCGGCGACTCCATCCTGCAGCGTGTAGACCACTCGATCGGACATGGTTCCCCTGTCGTCTGCCGGCGCTGTCCGAACTGTAGGCGTCGCGCCGAGAGCGACGACGCCGACCGGCGCTCGGAACACACCAGCGTATGAGTCGTATACCCCCTCAAGGCAGGGGATGACGGCGCCGAAGATCTCCCCAACGGCGGCGATCGGCTGCCCTTTCCCGGAGCTTCCGACAGCCGCACCCACTGATGACCCGCGCCCCGATTTCCCTTCTGGCCCACTCGCCACGCTCTCGCCCGGCCACGGTTCCCCCGACCGCGCCAGACCGGCGCCGAGAGAGCTGTACTGCGCGGCTCGGCCGATTGGGCGGCGTGGTCACAGCTGTGTCGATGCTCACCCTGCTCTCACTTGGCGTCGTTGGCCTTCCCACCCTGGCCGGAGCGGCCGACGCCGATGTGTCGACGCTCACCACTGCGGCGCCCACCACCGTTCCGACCGGCCCCACGTCGCCCTCGGCCGGCTCGCCGGCCGGCGGCAATCAGACCAGCTCCTCGACCGTGTTGGTCGATGCGTCCGACGGGGTGGCCCCCGCGCTGGCCAACCTGCCGCTGACCACTCCGGACGCGGCCACGCCCGAGCGGGTGATCTCCCAGCTCCTCCAGGACCAGCGCGACGCCGCCGCCGCGCAGGCCGGCGCCGAAGCCGATCTGGTCAAGCTGGGGGACGCCGCGGTGGCCCTCGATCGGCGGCGCCAGTCCGATCTGGATGCCGTCGCAGCCGCTCGGCAGCGCGCGCAGGACTCCCGGGACGAGGCTGCAGGATTCGGCGCCCAGGCCGAGCAGGTCCGCCTGCTGCTGGAGGACCTCGCCATGGCCGCCTATGTGGGCCTCGGCAACGACGGCACGGGCCTCAACTCGGGCACCATCACCGATTCCACGCGGCGATCGAGCTACGGACGAAACGTCTTCGATCTGAAGGCCGCCGAGCGACGCGGTTACCAGGCCCAGCAGGCCACGGCTCTGGCGCAGGCGGCCGAGGCCGACCGGGAGGTCGGTCGTCTGGAGGGTCGGGTCGACGAGGTCGACGGGGCCATGTCCGAGCAGCGGGCTGCCGTGGCCGACGCCGAGCATCGCCGGCAGGAGGCCATCGACCGGCAGACTGAGATCGCGGCCCGGCTCGAGGAAGCCGACCAGCAGATCACCGGTGCGCGCCGCACGGCGAAGGTCATTGGCCTCGATTTCCCGCTGGTCGTGCTCGATGCGCTGTGGAAGGCGTCGTCCGTCGCCAACACCCAGTACCCGGCGTGCCGGGTGTCGTGGAGTCTGCTGGCGGGCATCTCCCGCATCGAGAGCGGTCACGGCACCTCGGGGGGCGCCATCGTTGCGCCCAATGGCGATGTGACGCCTCGCATCTTGGGCCCGGTGCTCGACGGCAAGAGCTTCGCCCTCATCCTCGACACCGATAAAGGCGCCTGGGATGGTGATCCGGTCTTCGACCGGGCCGTCGGGCCGATGCAGTTCATTCCGTCCTCATGGGCCATATTCGGCCAGGACGGCAACGGCGACGGCAGAGCCGATCCGAACAACTACTACGACGCGGCGCTCGGTGCCGCCAACCACCTGTGCCGAGGCGGCGCCGACACGTCGATCGTCACCGGCCGGCGAGCCGCCGTGTTGTCCTACAACCAGTCCGAGGAGTATCTGGCGGCCGTGTCGGCGCTGGCAGACAGCTACGCCAACTTCGTCATTCCGCCGCTGGCGCCGACCCCGCCCGCCCCCGCCGCCAACCCGACCCCCGCTCCGGTGTCACCGAAGGCCTGACCCAGGGACCTCGTCGTGGGCGGCGTGTCGTTCGCTCGGAGGCCAAGTCAGGTCGTACGACGATGTGCCTATGGCCCCGGATCTGCCCCGACGCCCGGATCTGCCCCGATGTACGGACAGTGGCGGCAACCCTGGTCGCAGCAGAAGGCCCGCTCCAGCAGGTACTGCGCCGTCATGACGAAGAGGCCGCTGGTGGGATCGATGTACCCGGCTTCGCCGCGGCGCACGGCGGCCTCGTGGGCCGCCATGGCGGGCGCGTACTCCGGCCGATCGGCGGGGAAGCGGTCGGCGTGCGGCCGCTCCAGGGCATTGGGTCGGATGGGGGGCCGCCTGGCGCTCAGGAGGGCCACGGTACCCCCTCCTGCAGAGGCAAGCCGCTCTCCCGTCAGCGTGGGGCTTGGACGACGCACGTCCGCCCGGGAACGTCTGCGTCTCGCGGCACTCCGGGTCCAGTACGGAGCCGTGGACGTTTGACACGATGACAGTTGGCGCCTACGGTTCCGGCTCAAGTGTGTCGAGCGTCACACTTCTCAGCGGGAAGGAGGGCCGTGGCCAGGAACGTGGTCACCGCGCCGGCGAAGGCCGAGGCGGCGTCCGGTACACGGTCCGCTCCAGGTGTGCCGCCCATCCGAGTTCGGCCCGGGCCCTCGTCGGGCGATATCGCCGTTCGTCAGGGCTCCGTGGCAGTCACCCCAATTCACTCTTGCTCGGCGCGTGGGATCGCCGGTCGTTCCCGCGCGGGGCGCGGTTACGGGTGGGCTGGGCGGGTCGGCCGTGGGTTCCGGCACTGCTGCCGGTCTCGGACCGATTGCAAAGTCGCACTGAGGCAACGAGGTACGGGGAGGAGCTACGAGTACGGCAGGGGGTGAGGGGTCGGCCATGCGTCAGGGCGTTCGACGTCGACTGACACCGAACGAGCGCCGCGCCGAGATCGTGCGGGCGGCCGAGCGCGTCTTCGCGGGACGAGATCCGGCCGCGGTGACCTTCGAGGAGATCGCGGTCGCGGCGGGGGTTTCGCGGGCGCTCGTCTACAACTACTTCGGTGACAAGGGCGGTCTCATGGCCGCCGTGTACAGCCAGTCGCTCGCCGAGCTGGACGAGGAGCTCCGCTTGGCGTTGAGCGCTCCCGTCCCCCCTCGCGAGCGGATTCACAAGGTCGTGACCCGCTACGTGGCCTTTGCCCGGGAGCACGCAGGCGGCTGGAATGCACTGGGTGTGGTGGCCGCCACGCAGCACCCCGCTGTGCAACGCGCCCGCGGCGAGCGGTTCGAGAAGCTCGCCCTGGCGTGGGGCGACGGCCGTGATGCCCGCGTGGTCGTCGCCGCCCTGATGGGGCTCCTCGAGGCTGTCGTTCACGACTGGCTCGACAATCCGACCATCGAGCCCGAGCGGCTCGTCGAGCTGGCCGAACAACTGCTGTGGTCCGGCGTCGAGCAACTCGTCGCTACCGAGGGGGCTCGACCCGGCCCGGTGGCTGCGCGCTGAGCTTGTCTGCGAGCATCCCCGGCGATGGATCGCAATTCCTCCGCCTCTTCCCCACCAGTCGACTCCCCGACGGCCGCCACGTCGCCCGCCGCTCGTGACGGGGCCGGCTCGACGCCTTCGGGCGATCGGCCGAACCTCAACTTGGCCGCCCTGCACGAGGCCGTCGCCGCAGCCGTGCCCGAGCGAGAGTGCCTGGTGTGGCGGCACCGACGGCTGTCGTGGTCGCAGGTGGCGGCACGCACACGCCGGTTGGCGAACGTGCTGCGGGACGCCGGTCTCGGGGTTCATCGGCCGTTCTCCGCGCTGGCGGGATGGGAGTCTGGTCAGGACCACCTGGCCATCTACCTCCATAACGGCAACGAGTACCTCGAGGCCATGCTGGGGGCGTTCAAGGCGCGGGTGGCGCCGGTCAACATCAACTATCGCTACGTTGCCGAGGAACTCTCCTACGTCCTCGGGGATGCGGGGGCTCGGGGCATCGTCTTCCACAGTCGCTTCGCCCCGGTGCTGGCAGAGGTGCTGCCCGGCCTGAATCCGGTGGCGCTGTTGTTGCAGGTGCCGGACGAGTCGGGCCACGACCTGCTGACCGGGGCGCAGTGGTACGAGGAGTCGTTGGCTGCCGCGTCGCCCGAGCTGCCGGACGAGCTGGTGGCGGCGTGGTCGGGTAACGACCTGTACATCCTGTACACCGGCGGCACCACCGGGATGCCCAAGGGTGTGCTCTGGCGACAGGCCGACTTCGCCGCGGCTGCCCTCGGGGTGCGTGTGGAGTCGCCGGACGCGGCCGCAGCCGCCGCGCCGAGAGTCAAGCTGCGGACATTGCCGTGTGCCCCGTTCATGCACGGGGCTGCCCACTGGAACGCCTTGTCGGCGTGGGTGGCCGGCGGGACCGTGGTGATCCAGTCCGAGGTCACCAAGCTCGACCCGGTCGACATCTGGTCTACGGCGGCGAATGAGCGGGTCACAGCACTGCAGATCGTGGGTGACGCCTTCGCCCGACCGCTGCTGGACGAGCTGTCGGCGAATCGGGACCGCTACGACCTTTCCTCGCTGCGGCACCTCCTGACGGGTGGGGCAATCCTCTCGCCGGCCAACAAGGCAGCCTTCATCGAGCTCCTGCCGGGGGTGACGCTGGTCGATGTGCTCGGGTCGTCGGAGAGCGGGCGGCAGGGCATGGTGCAGGGCGTGGCGTCGGTCTTCGACCCCTCCCCCACGGCCCGGGTGCTGTCCGAAGAGCTCGACCGGGTGCTGTCGCCCGGTGACCCGACGGCCGGCTGGTTGGCGATGAGCGGCCCGGTGCCTCGTGGCTACCTGGGTGATCCGGCCAAGAGCGCCCGCAGCTTTCCCGTGGTGGAGGGCGTGCAGTACTCGGTGCCGGGTGATCGGGCGCTGTGGTTGGCCGACGGCGCGGTGGAACTCTTGGGGCGCGACTCGGTCACCATCAACTCCGGCGGCGAGAAGATCTTCGCCGAAGAGGTCGAGCAGGCGGTGAAGTCCCACCCCTCCGTGGCCGACGCCGTCGTCGTGGGGCGGCCGAGCCAGCGGTGGGGTCAGGAGGTCGTGGCCGTGGTGCAGCTGCGGCCGGATCGCCAGCGCGACGACGCCGCCCTGCTGGAGGAGGCCGGGCGGCACATCGCCCGCTACAAGCTGCCCAAGGAGTTCGTCTACGTCGAACGGGTGGTGCGCTCACCCTCGGGAAAGACGGACTACCGCTGGGCCCGTGAGGCGGCGGGGCCGGGGAAGACCTGAGCGGAAGAATTGGGTTTGTCGTGGTGTTGCCGGTTCCCGCCCTCGGGCTGGCGCTGGTGAGTCCGGCCGACGGCCTCGAGTTTCCACGGGACGAACGCTGTTCTCCACCGTTCGTCCCCAAGAAATGGCCCGAAAGACACAGGGTTACCCCGCTTCCTGCCCACAGGTGATCCGTCGTACCGTCGTTCCCGCAGGGAAGGTTCCCGGGATGCCGAAAGGAGGCCGCCGCCATGGCCAGGTACCTGGTGCAATTGAAGGACCAGTCCGTCGAGACGGTGGCCGGTGCCGACGCATACCAGCAAGAGGGCCAGATGACCACGTTTTTCCGTACCGATTCGGCTCGGGCGGTGGTCGATTCCTGGAGCACGAGGCTGTTCTCCGTGCGCACATCGGAGATCCTCATGATCCGTCGCGAGGATGACGACGTCGCTGCTGCTCCGGCGCGGCGGATGACCCGCTCCACGGCTCACTTGCAGACGCTGCGCACGACGGGCTGATCCCCGTCGCGAGGCCACCGGCGTCCCGGGAACTTCCATCCGACTTGACAACCCCCCGCGCGTGCCCGGACCCGTCCCTCCGCCTCCCGGCGTGGGGGATGGACGCGCCTCGCGCTCAGCGTGGGGCTGGCCGCACGGAAAGTGCAAGGAGGGGCATGGGCGGTACGTCGAATTCGGCGCTTGCTGCAGCGAATCGACGTCGAATCGATGCACCGGCCGTCGAACGAAAACTGCCTAAAAGCCCTGGCAGCGAGCCGTTTCGGCGTGGCGAATTCGTTCAACGACGAAGGCTCGCCCTCGACGCCGATTCGCCCGCCCAGTTGCCCCGAGCCTCAGTGCCTCAGTCCATTCGCTGAATGCCGGCGATGAGCCGGTCGAGCAGCGCCAGGTCGGGCGGAGCAGTCGTGCCGGACAACGTCGCCACCGCTCCGGCCCTGATCAATCCGGCGCGGACCAGGTCTTCCAGAAGCACCCGCGTCACGCCCAAGGGCAGCCTCGTCATCCCGGCGACCTCGGCCACGGCCCGTGGGAATCGACACGCCCGCAGGGCCTCGACGTACTCCCGGCTCATCGGCCGCAGCGGCGGAGTTCCGGTCGCAACCACCATGGCCTCGATGGGCAGATTGCTGCGAGTTCGCCCGCGAGTCACGAAGAACGGGCGGACCAGGCGATCCTCGCCGTCGGACTGCTCCAGTCCGGTCTGCGGCGCGCCACCCGTTTCCTTGCCAGGGCATGGGAATTGCACAGACGGGCGGTTGGTCCGCTCAGACCGTCATGAGGTTGGTCATCTCGGAGATGACGGCCGGGCTGAGCACCGCGCCGGCCCGCTCCACCAACAGCTGCATCTCGTAGGCGACCAGCCCCATCTCGCAGTCCTTGCTGGCCACCACGCCGAGCGCGGCGCCCGGCCCCATGATCGTGACGAACAGATGCCCCCGCCCGAACTCGAGGATCATCTGTTCGAGCCCGTTGCCGTCGAAGCAACGGTCGGCACCCCTGGCCAAGCTGGTCAGTCCGGCCACGATGGCCGCCAGCTGCTCGCCCGAGGCGCGGTGCAGGCCGTTGGATGCGGCCACGAGGATCCCGTCGGCCGAGACCGCGGTGGCGTACATCACGCCGTCGGTGTTGTCGACGAAGTTGTTGAGCAGCCAGTTGAAGCTCTGTGCTGCTTCGCTGGTCGTCTGGGTGAGCATGTACGTGGTCCTTACTGAGCGGGGGAATCGGTCGAGCTGGTCGGCGACACCGAGACGGCGGGACGCTCGCCCGGGTTGGCGCTGGACGAAATCGCCCGCTCCTTGCCGACCCGGAACAGTTCCAACTGCTCCCGCATCTCCTCCGGCGTGCTCTTGCGGTCCGTCCCGGATGACGGCATACCGAAGGCCGGCAAGGGAGAGTGGAAGAGAGCGGCATGGGCCTGTGGCACCCGCTGTAGGAAGCCGGCCCGCGTGAGTACCGGCGTGCCCGGTTGGCTTGTGGCCGAAATGTGCTGCGCGGTGTCC
>JAXDQG010000618.1:0-6763 GCA_034667945.1 Acidimicrobiia bacterium
CCCGAGCCCGGTCTGTCAACCGACGAAGCCGACGCACCGCCACCCTCCCCGCCGAGCGGGCCCGAGCCGCACCCCATCTACCGGGCGTTCGGGGTCAACCGCCCCTCCTGACACGCCGAGCGCGTCCGGGCCCCTTGCTACGGTCCCCTGGTGCCCGGACAACGCATCGTCGCCCTGCACGGCTTCTCGCAGACCGCGCGGTGCTGGGGGCCGTTGGCGGCAAGGCTGCGCGGGGCCGGCTTCGACTTCTCCACGCCTGATCTACCCGGTCACGGTGACGCACCGGAGCCGGCGGCGGATATGTCCACGACCGCGGCCATCATGGCGCACATCGGCGGACGGGCCACCTATCTCGGCTACTCCTTCGGCGGGCGAGTGGCCCTGCGCCTCGCCGTGGACCATCCGCACCTCGTCGAGCGCCTGGTGCTGATCAGCGCCACCGCGGGCATCGAGAACGACACCGAGCGCCGGGAGCGGAGAACGGCGGACGATCGCCTGGCCGACGTGATCGAACGGAAAGGCGTCGCTACGTTCATCGACGAGTGGGTGCAGCTCCCCTTGTTCGCCGGTGTGCCGGAGCGCTACCGCTTCCGCGATGAGCGCCTCCGGAACTCCGCCGCCGGGTTGGCCGCCTCGTTGCGCCTGGCCGGGACCGGGGCGCAGGAACCGATCTGGCATCGCCTCCCAGAGATCACCATGCCGGTGCTGGTGATCACCGGCTCGCTCGACACGAAGTTCGAGCAGCTTGGCGACCGCCTGGCCGCGTGCATCGGTTCCTATGCCGAGCGTCTGAGCATCACCGACGCGGGTCACACTGCCCACCTGGAACAGCCGGAGGCGCTGAGCCGCCAACTCCTGCAGTGGCTGGAACGCGCCGAGGGCGTGACCCCCGCAGAGGTCACGCCCACGCACGACCGCTCGGAGCAAGCGGAGCGCTGACCGGCAGAGCCCGAGATTCAGCTCACCGTCAGCGGTGAACCCGCCTTCGACGCTGCCCCGCCCACCGGAGCCGGAGCGGGCCTGCCCGAGCTGATGCCCCAGGTGTTGTAGGCGTTCTCGGCGTGCTGGCTGACATCCAGCCCCTCGTCCTCGGCGCCCGCCTCGACCCGGAGGCCCATGGTCTTGTCGATGACCATGGCGATCACCCAGCTCGCCACGAACGAGAAGACCAGCGTGACCACCGAGGCCACGATCTGGTCGACCAGCAGCGAGCCCCCGCCGCCCAGGAACAGGCCCTCGTTGCTGACCACCGAGTTGATGGAAGAATCGGCGAACAGCCCGAGCAGCACCGAGCCGGCCAGGCCGCCGACAAGGTGCACGGCCACGACGTCGAGGCTGTCGTCGAACTTGAAGACCTTCTTGATGCCGAGCGCCAGGTAGCAGATGATGCCGGCCAAGGCGCCGATGTACACGGGGGCCATGCCGCCCACGAAGCCGGCGCACGGGGTGATGGCGACCAGGCCGGCAACGGCACCCGAGGCAGCGCCCAGCGTGGTGGCGTGGCCGCTGCGCAGCCGCTCGATGAGGAGCCAACCGAGCATGGCGGCCGAGGCAGCCAGGAACGTGTTCATGATGGCCTGACCAGCGACGCCGTTGGCGGCCAACGCCGAGCCGGCGTTGAACCCGGCCCAGCCGAACCACAGGATGCCCGTACCGAGAATGGTGAGGGGAAGGTTGTGGGGCGGCATCGGCTCGGAGGGGTAGCCGCGACGAGCGCCGACGACCAGCACGACGGCCAAGGCGGCCGCTCCGGCGTTGATGTGCACCACGGCGCCACCGGCGAAGTCCAGGGCGCCCATGTCGGCCAGGAAGCCGCCGGCGAACACCCAATGGGCGACGGGGCCGTACACCAGCACCAGCCACGCCGAGATGAAGACCGCATAGGCGGAGAACTTCAGTCGGTCCGCCGTGGCGCCGGTGATCAACGCCGGCGTGATGATGGCGAACGTCATCTGGTAGGCGCAGAAGAGGATGAAGGGGATGGTCAGCGCGCCGAGAAAGTCCCCCGTGGGCTGTCCGACCCCGACGTCCTTGAGAAAGGCGAAGTCGAGATTCCCGATGAACCCGCCGTTACCGGCAGCGCCGAAGGCCAGGCTGAACACGATCGTGACCCAGAGGATCGACAAGATCCCCATGGCGAAGATGTTCTGCATGAGCATCCCGAGGACGTTCTTCGAGCGAACCATGCCGCCATAGAAGAAGGCGAGCCCCGGTGTCATGAACAACACGAGCGCGGTCGACATCAAGACCCACGCGGTATCTCCCGTATCCACTTCCGCTCTCCCTTGCACGCTGGCCGTCAAGTGGCGACAGATTCCCGCGTAGTTGTTTCCGGAAGATTTCTCAGTGAACGCGTCTGTATGAACCGTGGGACGTCAGGCGACTTCCAGCAGACAGCCGTGCCGGCCGAGCAGGTGCACCCGGACGCCGAGGGGCCGCAGCCGTGCCTGGAGGCGACGGACGAGCGGACCGATGCCTCGCGGCAGGTTGGCCTCACCGAGCGCCTCGGCCAGGTGGGACTCGACCACGTGACTCGGCACCACGCGGCCCCGGCGGGCGAGCAGGCAGCGAAGCATGGCCGCATCGACCGGCGATAGGTGCACGCGCCGACCATCCCGCGCCACCGTGCCGTCTGCGCCGACCAGCAATCCGGCGGTGAGCCGCTGGTGCCGCTCCCGCAGCGCCGCTCGGCGGGCCTCGACGTCCTGGGCGTCGGCCGAGGGGCGGACCCAGTCTTCGAGCTCATCCCAGTCATCGGGGGGCGGGTGCCCGTCGGCCACGATCAACAGGCGCGGGACGCCGCCCGACGCGCAGCGTTGCCGGAGGCTGTCGTCGTCGGGCCACGAGACCTCGACGACGTCATGGGTGGGCACGTGTGCTCTCTCCTCCTTCCGCGCTGCCGCCGGGCAGGCCGAAGCGCAATGGCTGCGAACAGAAAAGCGGCTGGCTGCCGCCTGGTCAGCTGCTCGTAGCCAGCGGAGGAGACCGGCCCGACGCGCCGGAACGGAGCTCGCACAGCGGGCACGCCAGGCGAGGCACGCCCGAGAGGGAGATCAGCGCGTCGCCCACGCCGGCCCGCTCGCCGACCGTGAGACCGGGCGTCACCGGACGCAGGAGCGGTGCCGGGGATCGCTTGGCGACGGGGGCCGACCACACGATGGAGGTATGGCCGGTGGTCACCGCGGCGGGCTGGGCGCCGGGGCGGTCCGAGCCGGCCCGGGCCGCCGCCACAGTCGGGACCAGCAGGGCACCGAGGACCGCGACGAGCACCGCAGCCGCGGCCACAGACCGCCGGAGCCACCGGTTGGCCGCTGGGCCCTGCCCGGTCACGAGGGGATGCATTCGGTCTCGTCGTACAACACGAAGCCGCGACCCCGCACGGCCGCGATGGTCAGGCCCAGCTCCTGCAGTCGACGGCGCAGCCGGTAGAGGTGTGTGTCGGTGGCCCGGCGGTTGGGCGCTCCGCCGGGCCAGGCTGCCCGCTCGAGACGACTCCTCGAGACGACTCGGCCGGGCTCGTCCAGCAGCACCCCCGTCAGCGCCGCCTCGAGCGGCGTCAGGACGACCACTGCGTCAGCCCGTCGCAGCACCCGATCGGCCAGGAGCACAGGCGGGGGCGTCTCCTGGCGGACCGACCAGATGCCCAGCCGGCGAACCCGGGCGTACACGTCCAGCTCGTCGGCCGGCAGCCGGATCCAGTCCTCGTCGTCACCGAGCGGCGTGGGCGGCGGCGCGTCCTCGGCCACCAACAGCAGGCGCGGAACTCCCTGCCGGGCAAGGCCGTCCCGGCGAGCCTGTTCACGCGGCCACTCCAGCAAGGCGACCCCTGCTGTGGCGGAATGGAACGAATGCCCGGGCGGATTGTGCGGCGTGGAATCGGTCATCTGGCGTGGCGACTGGACCAGTTGTGGTCCGACGAACGCCATCACAAGCACGCTTCACTGAACGAAGTGTAACGGCGAGGTCAAGGTAGCGCCATGTGCAGCCTATGGAGAAGTGATCATTTGAACCCAATCCCCGTTCGGCAATACCCGAAGTCAGTTCCAGTACAGCTTTGTGACTTATGTCGTTTACGCGCGCCGAACAACCCGGAAACAGGGCGCCCGTAACGTCACGCGTGGTTCAGGTACATGAACGATTACTAACCAACGGGAGGCCTGGATGGTCAGGCGGTTCTTCTCCGAGATGCGCCAGCGGCGCTCTAGGCGGACGTTCTACGCCCTTTTGGGCGGGAAGCTGCTCGGCATCGGGCTCGTGCTCGGCGCGGTCAAAGGGGTGGGCGGGCTGTTCGTCGAGCTCGCCGGCGCCCAGAGTGACTCGGCGCCGGTTCAGGCCGCAGCACTGGTGAATCCGATCAACACGATCTGGGTTCTGGTCACGGCCTTCCTGGTCTTCTTCATGCAAGCCGGATTCATGATGCTGGAAGCGGGCTTTGCCCGCACCAGGGAGACAGTGAACATCCTGCTGGAGTGCATCGTCGATACCGCCTTGTGCGGCATCTTGTTCTGGGCGTTCGGGTTCGCCTTCATGTTCGGTTCAGGCAATGGCATCATCGGCCATCAGTTCTTCTTCCTGAACGGCGCCCCCGAGACCTACGGCTCCACGGGAGTGGCCTTCATGGCCTTCTTCCTCTTCCAATTCGCCTTCGCCGATACCTGTTCGACCATCACCTCAGGTGCCATGGTGGGACGGACCGGATTCAAGGGCGATTTGCTCTACAGCATCGGCGTGAGCGGCTTCATCTATCCGATCATCGGGCACTGGGTTTGGGGTCCGGATGGCTGGCTCGCCACCATGAGCACACCGTTCCGGGACTTCGCCGGCTCCACCGTCGTGCACACGATCGGCGGTTTCATAGCCCTGGCCGGCGCCATCGTGCTTGGCCCTCGTCTGGGCCGGAAGTTCAAGCGCGACGGCGGGTTCATGCCGCCCGGTCACAACATGACCATTGCTGCGATCGGCGGCGTGATCCTGTGGTTCGGCTGGTACGGATTCAATCCCGGCTCGACGCTGTCGGCGCTGGATTTCACGGGCATGGGCCGGGTGGCCACCAACACCACGCTGGCCGCTTCGGGCGGGGCGCTCGCCGCGCTGTTCATCGTTTACTTCCGCATCAAGAAGTGGGACGCGGGCATCACGATCAACGGCTTCCTCGGCGGTCTGGTCGCCATCACCTGCCCCTGTTACTGGGTCAACCAGTTCGGCGCCATCTGCATCGGGGCGATCGCAGCCGTGGTAGTGGTCCTCGGCGTGGATCTGCTCGAGTATCTGCGCATCGACGATCCCATCGGAGCGGTGCCCGTCCACGGGTTCTGCGGGATCTGGGGCACGCTGAGCCTCGGATTGTTCGCCACCGGCCAGTACGGCGTGGCGTCGTCGACGGGGCCTGACACCACCACCGTCGTCAAGGGCTTGTTCTGGGGCGGCGGTTTCAAACAACTCGGCGTCCAGCTCATGGGCAGCGCCATTGTGACCGCGTCGACCTTTGCCATCGCCCTGGTGCTGATGTACCTGGTGAAGGCCACCCGCACGCTTCGCATCAGCGAGGAGGGCGAGCTCGAGGGCATCGACATCCACGAGCACGGCGCACCCGCTTATCACCCCGAGCCGGCCTACACCGGTATTGCACCGGGGGGCAGCGCGGTCCGCACGGTCAGCAGCGATTCCGACCGCGCCGGGGTGTCCGTCTGAGCACGATTCAGCACGGCCGACGGCCGGGCACTGAAGATCAACCGAAGGGGGAGGGCGGCCTGGGCATCGCCCTCCCCCTTTGGTTTTCCGCGCGACCGCGTCGTCCGGCGCGGCGTTCCTTGCCGTGTTTTCTACAGGCCGCCGAGCCAGAGCCCGAGGGCGAACGTCAGGCCGAAGATGAGCTGCACCCGGCCGGTGCCGCCCAGCGCAGGGATCAGCGCCGGGCCGCTGGCACCGCCCAGCACCTTCTCTGCCGGTCCCCGGGCCAGCGGGATGGCTACCAGGCCCAGCACGGCGAGGGGTCGGCCGGACAGCCCGGCGATCATCGAGGTGGCGACCATGGCCACCACGATCAGCGCCACGTAGAGCGCCCGCGTGCGCCGGTCGCCCAATCGCACCGCCAAGGTGCGCTTACCGACGTTGCGATCCGAAGGGATGTCGCGCAGGTTGTTGATCACCAACAGGGCGGTGCACAACAGCCCGACCGGCACGCCGGCGGCCAGCGAGAGGCCCGTCAGCCGTTCGGTCAGCGCGTAGGTCGTCCCGGCCGTGGCCACCAAGCCGAAGAACACGAAGACAAACAGCTCCCCGAGTCCGGCGTAGCCGTAGGGGTGCTTGCCACCCGTGTAGAACCAGGCAGCCGCCATGCAGGCCGCGCCGACGAGCAACAGCTGCCAGCCGGCGGCTGCCGCCAGGGCCAGCCCGGCCACCCCGGCCACGGCGAACGCCAGGAGGGCGGCCCGCTTGACCTCCGCGGCGCTGGCCAATCCCGAGGCCACCAGCCGGACGGGCCCGACCCGACCGGCCGAGTCCGTGCCCCGCACGCCGTCGGAGTAGTCGTTGGAGTAGTTGGTGGCCACCTGGATGGCCAAGCTGACCACCATGGCGGCCACCACCCGCCAGACAGGAATGGGCCGACCCACGCCGACCGCGCAGGCGGTGCCCACGATGACCGGCACAACCGAGGCAGGCAACGTGCGGGGCCGAGCCCCCAACACCCAGCGATTGGTGGTCTGGGGAGCGTTCACGGGGCCGAGTCTGGCCCGTGCACAGGATCGCTGAGAATTCGGTT
>JAXDQG010000619.1:0-6340 GCA_034667945.1 Acidimicrobiia bacterium
CGATATCGACGTGATGAACAGCGTCTGCCACGCCCGGGCGCTGATCTCCTCCCGCTCGTGAGCCAGGTCCATCAACATCAGCTGCTCCTTGGTAGGGCCCAGGCTGGCCGGGTGGTCCTCGTCTGAAAAGGTGCGCGCTACCTGCACGGCACCGCCGGATCGGTCGGGCGGGTCAGGTGCCGGCGAGGCGGAGTTGGCGGGACGTGGCCAGGATGCGGCCGTCGGGGGACCGGAAGGTGCCGTCCTCGACGGAGAAACCTTCGGCGGAGATCGAGCAGCGCATCTCGCCGTGCACAAACCCGGCCGCCGGTACGGCTGAGGCCGGCTCGGCGCAGAGGAACTGGATCGAGTAGTCGATCGACGCTGCCTGCACCGGTCTGTCCGTTCGGGTCACCATGGAGGGCGGCATGAAGTCGGCGGCGCACACCAGCCACGGGATCGTCACCCGCTCGTCGGCGTCGAGGGGGCGGACCCAGCCGGCCATGCGCGCCACCCCGGTCCCGCTGAACAGCGTGACTCCTGGCTCCAAGCGCAGGTCGAGCTGCGCGAGGTGCGGGCTCAGCTCGGCCCCCGTGAAGCGGGAAGCGGCGCCCGGTCCCTGGGGGCCGGGCCGGTCAGAAGTCGCTCGGGGCAGCTCGTCGAACTCCAGCCCGCCGCGAGTGTGGCCTGCGGTCGCCGTGGCGACGAGGACCGCTTTGTCGTTCTGGTGCACGGTCGCCCGCGTGAAGGTCATCGAGCGGCCGGCGGTGACGGTCTCCACCGTGATGACCGCCTCACCGGCGCTCGGCGGGCGCAGGAACTGGGTCGTGAGGCTCCGCAGCGCTCGGGCGGGCTCGTCGATCCACCGCTCGATGGCGCTGGCCGCCACTGCGGCGACGTAGCCGCCGTGAATCCCCAGCATCGACGCCCAGTTGGGATCGAGGCGGGCGGTGAAGCGGCCGTCACCGGCCCGTTGGAGCGCGGTGTCGGTGAGGAAGCTCACCGCCACCCCACCGATCGGCCGGGTCTGCGGCACCCGTCGGCGCCGGGGGCGAGACGCCGGCGCGTCGTGGCTGCCGTGCGGATTGCCGGGGCTCGGCCGGTTCGCTGCGGTGATCCTGTCATCGGCGGTGTCCCCTCGCCATCGGCCGGCCGTTGTTGACCGATCGGTCCAGATCGTAGGAGGTTCTGGACCAGCTGGTCAAGAAGGAGGTAGCGTGACGTTTGTGGCTCGCCCGCGAGGCTTCGACGAGTCAGAGGTGCTCCGTGCCGCTCGCGACCAGTTCTGGGGGAGCGGCTACGCCGCCACGAGCGTGGACGACATCGGGGCCGCCACCGGGCTGGGCAAGGGCAGCCTCTACGGCGCGTTCGGGGACAAGCACCAGCTCTACCTGCGTGTCTTCGACGAATATTGCGCGAGGTTCGTACGGTTCGCCCGACGGGCGTTGGAGGGCCCCGATGCCGGCGCCTACGAGCGCCTCTGCACCTACGTCGTGGACGTTGTCGAGGCGGCGGCACGCGACACCGCTCGCCGGGGGTGCTTGCTGGCCAACGGTGCTGCCGAGTTGGCCGGCAAGGACCCGACCGTGGCCGATCGGGCCCGTGTAGCCCTGGAGCAGACCGAGGAGCTCATGGCGACGTGCGTCGCCGCCGCCCAGCGGGAGGGGCACCTCGACCCCCAGGCCGATCCCCGCCAACTTGCCGCGCTCCTGCTGGCCGTCCTGCGTGGGGTCGAGGCGCTTGGCAAGGCAGGACGCGACCCTGCGTCGTTGCGCAGCATCGCCCACACCGCCCTCGCCACCCTTCCCCGCCCCCCAACCAACTGACGAGCCGCCGCCATCACGACTCCGCAGTCTTCTCGTGATCGGTTGATGTCGATGTCGCCTGTAAGGGCGGAGGTCGGACGGTCACGCGGCTGGGGCGCCGTCGACGATGAAGTCGCGCACGGCGCGCATCGAGCTGACGATGTCGGCCGGCGCTCCGTCGACAGCGCCGCAGTCGAACGGTGGATGCGGGTCGTATGCCAGGAGGAGCTGGATCGCCTTGGCGGTCTGCTCGTCGGCGAGGCGGGCGGCGAGCGCGAGGCCCAGGTCGATTCCGGCGGCCACGCCGGCGGCACTGACGTACTTGCCGTCGAAGACGACAGACGCGTCGGTGGTGAGCACGCCGAGCTCGGCGAGCCGGTCAAGCGCGAGCCAATGGGTCGTCGCCCGGCGCCCGGCGAGGACCCCGGCCGACGCCAGGACGATCGCGCCAGTGCCCACCGAGGCGGTCCAGGTCGTGTGCTCGTCGACCGCTCTGAGCCAGGTCTGGATCGATCCGGGTCGCAGCGCCGCGTCCTGCGCAGAGCCGGACCAGCCGGGGACGACCACGACGTCAGGGCACGTAACGTCCTCGAGAGCGGCGTCAGCGACGACGGCGAGGCTGCCGGTGTCGCAGCGGACGGGCCCGCGCTGCGCGCCGACGACGATCGTCTCCGCGCCGGGCACTCGGCTGAGGACCTCGTACGGGCCGACGGCGTCGAGCGCCGTCATGTGGTCGTAGACGAGTATGGCGATCTGCATGTCGCCACCGTGGGGCTAAGGCGTCTCGCGCCGCATCGGGCACCACACCTCAGATCTGGCTTACGCCGCTCCGACCCGCTGGGCGATTGCTGCTGCTTCGACGCGGCTGCTCACGCCGAGCTTTCGGAGGATGTTGGAGACATGGACGCTTGCGGTCTTCTCCGACACGAACAGCTCGGCACCGATCTCGCGGTTCGTTTTCCCGGCGGCGACGAGGCTGAGCACCTCGGCTTCGCGTGAGGTGAGACCGAGCCTCATGGTGTCGTGTGCTTCGAGTGGTCGGACGGCCGGCGCCTCCAGGCTGATGCGAGCGCGACGACCGAGCGCCTCGATGTCGGCCAACAGTGGTTGCGCGCCAAGGTCAGCGGCCCGGTCGTAGGCGGCGCGGAGGGCCTCGACCGCTCGGGATGCTGCACCTGCTGCGCGCGCGGCGTCCGCTTCGTACAGGCGCGCCAGGGCGGTCTGCCAGGTGTCGCCGATGTATTCAGCTGCCGTTGCGGCGTTCGCGAAGGCGTCGGCATCCGCCACGTGGAGACGAGTGGTCATGGCCTCGGCGAGCGCAAGGTCCGCCGCCGGGGCGGCTCCCGCCGACGCCGGATCGGATCGCGCGGCGCGCAGCCGCGCGTCCAGCTCGCTCCGCAGCGCGGTGACTTCGACGGGCTCCTGGCGGGCGCGCTGGTCGAGAGCGTGTTCCACCGTCGCCGAGGCTAGGCCGGCGGTGAACCGCGCCATGAGCCGCTGGCCGACGCCCGATGGGGGGTCGAGAGCGCGCGTGGCCAGCCCGATCGCCCGCTCCCATTGATGGGAAGCCAGGTGCGCGTCGAGGAGCGCCGCGTTGACGATCGCCTCGCTGAACGGGTCGTGTGGATGGGCGGACAGCCGTTCGGCGAGCGTTGCGGCGGCGTCGGCCTGTCCGCGGCGAGCCGCGAGCTGTACTGCTGCGGCATCGAGTTGGATCGCGCCGATCGGCGTTGAGTCGACGGAGGCGACGCTGGCGAGGACGCCGTCGGCTTCGTCCCAGCGTCCGAGGCGGACGAGACAGCGGGCGGCGAGACCGGCGTGGAACGTTCCGAAGCTGGCCTCGAACCCTGCGCGCTGGGAAACGGCCGCGCCATCGAGCGCAGCGCGGAGCGCGCCTTCGGTGTCGCCCGACTCGAAGAGGATCATGGCGTACATGGCGTTGGAGAGCGCCCACTGGTGGGGCGCGACCCCGCCGTCGACCGCGGCGCGGGCGTGGCCAAGGCCAACTTCGACGTCGCCGGCCAAGACCTCGACAACGCCGAGGGCGCGCAGGGCCGCAGACCGGGTAGTGCGATCCTCTGCGAAGGCGGTGTCGAGCGCTCGCTTCGCCCAATGCCCTGCGCTGTCGAATCTGCAGAACATGAGCTCGGCCTGCGCGAGGCCCGCATACGCCCGTGCAGCGCCTGGGCCGGCGTCGCCGTCGGAATTGGCATCGGCCTCGAGCAGTGACGCGGCGAGGGCGTAGGCCTCGGCGCTTTCTTCCATCGCGCCAGCGGACCAGAGGAAGCGGCCTAGACGTTCTTGAGCCCAGCCGGGCCCCACCGGCGCCGAGCCGACGACGGCGCACGGCCGTCCGGCCTCGCTCTCCGCCATCGCTCGCCGCGCAAGATCGACGGCGTGGTCGTTGCGTCCGGTGGCGCTGGCCAGCTCGGCGGCCTGCCAGAGCCGTGGGATGAGCAGCGACTCGTGTTCCGTGCCGGCGTTGCGTTCCCAAAGCTCGAGCAGTCGCTCGAGATGGACCAGACACGTCGAGGGGGCGACGAACTCGGCAGCGTCGGCCGCGTCGAACAAGGCCTGGAACGCTGCCGCCTCGTCGCCGGCGCGGTCGAGGTGAAGCGCTCGTTCACCAGCCGCGTCGGTAGCGGTGAGCGTGAACCGAGGTTCTGCTTCCATCACCGTGGCGATGGACCGGTGCAGGCGGCGTCGTTCGGTTGGAAGAGCCGCCGCGTAGGCGACTTCGCCAATGAGCGGGTGCCGGAATCCGTAGGCGTCGGTGGCCGTATCGACGACAACGAGGTGGGCGTCGATCGCAGCGCGAACCGCCGCCTCCATCATCGACTCATCGACGTCGACGATCCGGCTCAGCAGCTCCGGATCGGTGTCGCGTCCGACCGCGGCGAGAGCGGCGAGCACATGGCGGCCGCCCTGGCCGAGTGCGTCGATGTCGGCTGCGAGGAGATCGGACAGCAACGCGGGAATCGCCTCGCCGGCCAAGTGTGCGGCCGCCAACTCCTCGGTGAAGAACGGATTGCCCTGGCCGCGGCGAAGGATCTCGTCGACCAGCGAAGGCGGTGCCGGAATGCCGAGGGTCGCGGCGGCGTGCCGGGCGACAGCGTTGCGGTCCAATCCGCCGAGTCCGATTCGTTCGACGCCGCCGAGCCGGCTGAGCTCCGCGACGCGTCGCCGCAGGGCGGAGTTCCGCGCCACCTCATCGGTGCGATACGCGCCAACGAGGACGACTCGCTCGTCGACGAGATTCCGGGCCAAGTACTCGAACACATCCCAGGTGCCTGGATCACCCCAGTGGAGATCATCGAAGGCGACGATGACCGGTGCCTCGGCGCTCAGTTCACCGAGAAGTTCAAGCGCCAACGAGAAGACGTTCCCCCGGCTGCCACCCTCGGAGGTCGCGAGCTCGACGAGCTGCCTGAAGGACGGCAACGTCTCCGGTTCACGGCGTCGCTGAACCTGTCGGATCAGGTCGACGAGCGGAGCGAGCGGGATGGCGTCACCGCCGACGTGCAAGCAGCGGCCGGCGAACAGGTCGGCGCCCGTCCGTCGGGCAGCTTCGGCCAGCAGCGTGGACTTGCCGATGCCGGGATCTCCGCTCAGCAGCAGGGTGGATGGTTCACCCGCTGCCGCGAGACCGATGGCGCGTTCGAAGAGTCGGAGCTCGTCGTCGCGTCCGACGACCGGCTTGTTCTCTCTTTGACCTGGCATCGCTGGTCGAAGTATCGCGGGCGAGACCTCGATTGCGCTCACGAGATCTGAGGTGGCGCTCCCAATGCGGGACTGGCGGCCTTACGCGGACGGTGGAGGGAGACCACCACCCGAAGGAGCCCGTCATGCACGGTCGACCCGGCCACCTGCCCGAAAGTGCCTCAACTGCGAGTCATCCGAACCGTTGGCCGATCCTCGGCGTCCTGGTCCTCGCGTTGCTCGTGACGTCGATAGATCACACGATCATCAACGTCGCGCTGCCGAGCGTGGCGAGCGACCTGGCGGCGAGCGCCGCGCAACTGCAATGGATCGTCGCCGCCTACACCGTCGTCTTCGCTGGTCTCCTGCTCACCGCAGGGAGCCTCGGTGACCGGTTCGGGCGCCGGCACGCCCTCGGCGCCGGCCTGGTCACCTTCCTCGCCGGCTCGATCATGAGTGCGACTGCGGCGTCGACCACCGCGCTGATCGTCGGGCGTGGCGTCATGGGCGTCGGCGGGGCGCTGATCATGCCCACGACGCTTTCCATCCTCGTCAACGCGTTCGGCGATCCCCGCGAGCGGGCCAAGGCCATCGCCATCTGGACTGCGGCGAGCGGCGCCGGCATCGCGCTCGGCCCGATCGTCGGTGGGCTGCTCATGCGCAGCTTCTCGTGGGGTGCGGTGTTCTGGATGAACGTGCCGCTGCTCGTCGTCGCGTTCATCGGCACCCTGCACGTGGTCCCCGACTCGCGAGACCCGCACGCCACGAAGCCCGACCCCGTCGGCGCGGTGCTGTCCGTCGCCGCGATCGGCTCGCTCGTCTACGCCATCATCGAAGCGCCCCGCAGCGGCTGGACC
>JAXDQG010000620.1:0-3149 GCA_034667945.1 Acidimicrobiia bacterium
CTGAACCAGGTTGAGCCGTGGTCGGACGGCTGAGCCCATGGAGGCGTCGACCGCACCACCTGCGCCTGCCGCCCTGGCCGCACCGCTCGCGGCCGCTGCTGGGAAGACAACATCGCCCTCGCCCGGAGGGTCGGCCCGCTGCAGCCGACCATCTGACCCAGGCAACCACAGCCACGCCCGGGAAGGCCGCCCAGCGGCCCTCCGGCCGCGCACCGTCACGGCTACCCGCCGCGCCCGGCAGTGCCCCCACCCGACCCCGATGCCCTCCCAGCAGGCAGCCGAGGTGCCGAGAACCAATTCGGGCTCTTCCGGCCAGCGGTTCGGCGGCCAACCCACCTGCACCAACACCGAGCGCCTCTCACGCACCCGGGCCACCAGCCGACGAGCGTCCTGCGGGCGGGTTCGCACCGGAGGCCCGGCCAGCACCACGTCGAACCCCTCGGCCAGTGTGGCCACCACTGCCGCCCACTGACCGGGCTCGGGCGGGGCGACGACGACCAACCGCTCGAGCTGCAGACCGAGACCCTCGGCCGCGGCCAGACCCAACGAGGGCAGGCCCACCACCGCCACCCACGACCCTGCACTCGACGCCCGGGCCACGAGAGCGAGAGCTAGTGACGTGGCCGCCAAGGGCCCCTCAACGGCGACCGTGGTGCCCCGCACCAGGCCGCTGCGGGGTAGCAGCCCTTCGAGCGCTTGGTCGACCGGAAGAAGTTGGTCTTCGGCCAGCGTGACAGGGCGAACCCGCTCTGCGAGCGAGGAGGTGAGCGCCGCTGCAGTCACCGGAGACACGTGGCTCACGATAGCGAACGGGTGTTCGATTAGTCCATCTCGCTGGCGAACTTCTGTTCTACCAGCAGTCCTGTCGGACTCGTCCGGGTTCTAAGACCACTTAGGACACGGGCGGATAGGACCTCCCGACGCCTCCGTGCCCCATCAAAACTGGGTTCCCGTCGCTCGGCCTATCCGGCTCAGGCCACGCTGGGTACCTCAACACCCGGCCGGTAATAGGTGTAGAGGTTCCGGATCAGCTCGACGATACCGTCGGTGTTCCCCGCCGACAGGCGGACCGTGATCACGCTGCCGTTCACGTGGACCGACGCGATGTTGCCCCGCTCGAACAGGCGACGGGCCAGCACATCTGGCGGCCGCACCCCTTCGATGGGCCCATCGGGGGTGTAGCGCTCGTGACCCATGCCGGAGAGCACCCGATTGGTCTCGTACCGGTACACGCCGGGCACGGCTGTGGCCTTCTCGATGACGGAAACGGGCTGACCCATGGGCCGCTGATGCTACAGAAACGCACCCCGGGGGACCATCTCGGCCCGGCGAAGCCGTTGCAACACCGCAGCCGACAACGCCACCGTGACGAGCGCCAACACCGCGTGCACCAACTTGAAACCCGTCGATCGGTCACCCGCCACCACGACGACGGCGCGAAGGACCCAGTACGCGCTGCCCAGCACCGCGAACGCCCGGATGGGCGCCACATACGACTCTCGACCCCGCCGCCAGGCCACCAGGCACAGCACGCCGCCGGCCAGGAACAACACCACCGGAACGAGCCACCAGGCCGACTCGTCACCCCGGAGGAGATTGCGAGTGCGGGAGACCCACACGAAGACCGTCCAGGCCCCGAGCGCAGGGATCGACCAGTGACGGAAACGGGCCGGTCGGGCATCGAGCATGGACAAACGGTACCGGCCGGACCGCTTCTACCAAGCACCGGCGCGAGCGCGTCGACAGGAGCCATGCCCTGCGGAGAACGAGGAAGGGAGTCGACCGTCGATGCGGGCCGCCGATACGGTGACGCTATGAGCGTGCCCACTCTGGACGAGTTCCGCGCCGAGGTCATCGCCTTCCTCGAGGCCAACGCCAGCCTCAAGGCCGAGGAGAAGAAGTTCGTCTGGGGACAGGGGCCGGACTCCGCCTCGCTGTTCCGCGAGCCCGATCGGGACAAGGAGGCCGAGGACCTGGCCAGGGCCAAGGCGTGGCGGGCCCAGCGCTGGGATGCCGGGCTCGGCTGGATCAGCGGGCCGGAGCGCTACGGCGGCCGCGCCCTCCCCGGCACCTACGACCGGGTCTACAGCGAGCTCGAGGCCCGCTACGACGCGCCCAACCAGTCATACTTCGGCATCGGCTTGGGCATGGTGGCACCCACCATCAAGGACCACGCCCGGCCCGAGGTCGCGGGACACCTCCTTCCCAAGATGTACCGGGCTGACATCGTGGGTTGCCAGCTGTTCTCCGAGCCCGGCGCCGGCTCCGACCTCGCCGGCCTGCAGACCCGGGCGGAGCGCGACGGCGACGAGTGGGTCATCACCGGACAGAAGGTCTGGACGTCGGGTGCCCACTACTCGGACATCGGCGAGGTCATGACCAGGACCGATCCGTCGTTGCCCAAGCACAAAGGCCTTACCGCCTTCGTCGTCGACATGCGAGCCCCCGGCGTGGAGGTGCGGCCGCTGCGTCAGATGACCGGCGGTGCAAGCTTCAACGAGGTCTTCTTCAACGAGGTGCGGGTGCCCGACACCCACCGCCTGGGCGACGTCAACGATGGCTGGCGGGTGGCGCTGACCACGCTCATGAACGAGCGGGCGTCGATCGGTGCAGGCGGCGCGGGAGGCGGCTCGAACGTCGGCGTCACCCGGCTGATCGAGATGGTTCGGCACTTCGGCCTCGACCGTGATCCGGTCGTCCGCCAAGAGCTGGCCGCTGTCTACACCGGCTCGACGGTGCTGCGGTACATGAACATGCGGGCCCTCGAGCGGGTCAAGCAGGGGCAGCTCCCCGGCCCGGAGTTCTCCGCGTCCAAGCTGGCCCTCACCGAGAACATGCGCCGCATCTCCGAGTTCGTGTCCCATGTGCTGGGCGCGAAATTGGTGGTCGACACCGGCGAGTGGGGCACCTACTCGTGGGCCGGCTACGTCCTCGGCATGCCGGGCATGGCAATCGCAGGCGGCAGCGACCAGGTCCTGCGGAACATCGTGGCCGAGCGAGTCCTCGGTCTGCCCAAGGAGCCGGGGATCGACACGACCAGCCCGTTCAACCAGATCAAGGCCAACGCCACCAAGGACTGAGCGCTCCTTTCGCTGTCGGCACCTAGTCGCCGAGCGCTGCGTCTTCGCCCCGCGCTGCGTCTTCGCCAA
>JAXDQG010000621.1:0-4918 GCA_034667945.1 Acidimicrobiia bacterium
AGCGTCACCGGGCGAACAGCGTGAGCGCGATTTGGGCGTACGCTGGGCGGCATGGCAGCGGTCACGAGGCTGTGGGTTGATGGCCGACCGGTCCCTCTGGACAGGCCGGCCGAGCTATGGGTGGCGAGCGACATGCGGCGGTGGACGCTGCGCGCCGATCTGCCGCCGGACGTGCTCTACGACCAGCCCTTTCGCGTTTCGATGCAATTCGCCGACGGCAAGGTGATCTCGGGGGCGGCCCGCTTGGCGGACACGCTCGGTTCAGGGGTTGTGGCCTTGGCAGACATCGAGTGGGCCGAGGAGTGATCGAGGGGGTTTGAGTCGACCCCTGCGGCTTACTTGACGTTGTGTCACAGCTATTCGAGAAAATATGTCTGTTGTGACAAATAGCAGGGCGAGGGCCGAGGCGAGCGGTCGTCGATGACGCTCACAGCCTCGATGACGCTCACAGAAAGGTGTTGATGTTCTTCGCCACCAGCACGTTGTGGCGCAGTTGCACCACCCGCTCGGCGATACGCAACCGGCCTTCACCGTCCCGACGGAGCCGGTCCCGTCTGCGGGCGTACAACGTGTCCTGGTCTCGCTCGCCGCGGCTTCGATAGTTGACGACCACCGAGTGGGCGATGATCGTCTGTCCTCCCAGGGGGTGACCCGCCCCGGTGGCCTCCAGGCTGACTTCGACGTTGGACACCACGTGCAGGTGGCGGGTCGGCGGATCCTCCATCCACGCGGAAGGCTGCTGGAAGCGCAGCACCCGCCGACACAGGTCTTCGAGCGTGTCGTCGAAATACGCCATGCGACCCGGCGCGTACTCGCCGATGGGATCGGCGCGTCGACGATTCTCGATGCCTGGCATCCAGTAATGGACGTCCTCGGTCAGCAGCGCCAGCCAGTCGTCGTAGCGCTCCTCGTCGAGGACGCGCGCCTCGTACGCCAAGAACTGCGAGACCTCGATCCAGAGGGCCATATCCGGGCTCACTGCTGGTCCGTCCCGGGGTCACCCTTGACGTCGGCCCAGGTGTCGGCACCCAAGAGCTGTGCCCAGCGACGATAGAACGCCCGCTGGTTGGCGTCGTTGATCTGGCCCTGGAACACGTTGCCCGGAAATTCGTCGTGCGCCACACGCGTGCCCTGACCCAGCCCAAACCACAGCTTCTGTCTGCGGGTCACAACACCGGCGTTCACCAGCGTGGTCTGCTCCCAGTTCTCCCCGTCGTCCATCTCGAAAAGACCGGAGGGCGAAAACGTCAGCATGGCGCCCCGGCGATAGGCCTCTTTGATCTCGGGCGGGTGGCGTCGATTGACGAGAACCCACGTGTGGAGCTCCGTCTCTTGCGGACCGCGCGGAAACCACACCCGGAACGAGTTCTGTCCGGGCAGAAATGAGAAGTTGGGGAATACATTCACGCTGGAAGCTGCGCCGATCATCCGGGCACGGAGCTTTCCGAGCCGGGCCTCGACATCCTCAGCGCGATTGCGTATGTAGCGGGCCACGGTGCGGTCGCCGAACGTGGCCGCATTGCCCACCATGTCGAGAGCGAACTCCCAGCAGTGTCCGTTCACATTGATGCTGTACGAGCTGGATGGATCGATATCGCCCTTCAACCCCTGCCCCAACATGGCTCGGGCGCCCGAATCGTGCGTCCAGCCGGCGTGCAGGGCGTCACCGGCGAAGTTCTCGGCCGCGACCTTCCAATTGCAATGCAGCACCGAGCGGATGCAGCCGGGAAGGAACTCGGTCCCGCCGTCGTCGTTGTCCAGCAAGACGTCGAGGTACCATCGGAAATCGCCGAGGTATTCGTCGAGCGGAGGGGCCAAGGGGTCGAAGGTGGCGAACACCAAACCCTTGTAACTCTCGATCTGCGCCACGGGGACCAGACCCAGTGTGCCGGCGTCGTAACCGGCCGATTTCTCGAACGTCGACTGCTGCCACATCCCCAAGAGCCGCCCGTCGAGCCCAAACGACCAACCGTGGTAGTTGCACACGAAACCCCGGGCGTTGCCGGCCTCGGCGTGGCAGACCTTGTTCCCGCGATGCGGGCACGAGTTGAGGTAGGCGGCGAGCTGGCCATCCCGCCGGCGGGTGACGATGACACCGTCCTGACCCATCCGCGTGGTGAGAAAATCACCGGGATTCGGCAGCTGCGACTCATGGGCCACGAACAGCCAGCAGCGAGCGAAGATCCGCTCCAGCTCGGCCTCGTACACGGCCGGGTCCCAGTAGACCTCCCGGCTCACCCATCCTTCGCCGGGGTTGGCCAGCCGGTCCGGGTCGATCATCTCTGAGCTCACGCCGCCGTCCCCCCAGCCGGCGTCCCCCCAGCCAGCGTCCCCCCAGCCAGCGTCCCCCCAGCCAGCGTCCCCTCGTCCATCCCCCCGAGCATCAGCCCTCTCCCAACTCCACGACGATCATCTCGTCTTGCACCCCGACTGGCCATGTCCGCAGGTCTTGCTCGGCCGGAAAGCCCATTGCCCTGCCGGTCGGCACGTGGAACTTCCCCCAGTGCACCGGGCAGAACACTTCGTCGCCCTCGAGCTCTCCCTCACTGAGCGAGGCCCGCGAATGCGTGCAGGTGTCGTCCACCGCCCAGAGCTCACCGTTCAGGTTGCAGACCAGGATCGGCGCGTTCTCGGGTGGATCGACCCGGCGCATCTCACCCGGAGCGAGCTCGGCGAGCGGACAGACGACGAGGTGGCGCTCCATCAGGCCAGAACCTACGCCAGTTGTGACTTCCGAGACACCGAGTGGCACATCGTCGAGAGTCGCCGCGGCGCTGTAGGGAGCCCAGGCAAGAAAGCCAGCCTTTCGTTGACGGGAAAATCCGCATGAAGGTGCAGGTCAGCGTGGCTTTCCGCAGGCGCGGTGTACGGTGCGGATGTGGCGGCAGACGGTCGTCGAAATGCTGGCAGGAGAATTCTCGGGCCGCTCCTCAGTCGCGGGGCGTTACTCGTCGCGGCGGCCTTCAGCTGCTGGAACCTGTCCTGCTCCGGCTCGGCTGGCCACGCCGCCTCTCGCCCGGCGCCCGTCAGCACCAGCGCAAGCACCAGCAGCACGCCCACAAATCCCAGCTCCAGCCCCAGTACTGCCGGCTCGAGCCCCAGCGTCATGAGCGACGCCGTCCAACACGTCAGCGTCGTGGCGGGCGGCGGCAACGAATACCTCTACGACACCTCGCTCAGCACGCTCGCCGCGGGCCCCGTCGAATTCATGCTCACCAATCGAGGCACCGTCGAACACCAGGCGATGCTGATCCGCCTCGCGGACGCCGTCGACCTTGCACAGTTCTCGCTCGAACTGCTCGCCGCCCCCACCCGACTGAACATCTTTCGACTGGCACAAGGCTTCGGCGGGCCCAACGGCGTCTGGCCGAACGGCGCCGCGTCGACGATCCAGACGCTCACACCGGGCAGCTACGCCATGGTCTGCCTGTTGCCGGGCACCGGGCTCCCCAACGCGGCTCGGGGAATGATCCGCCCCTTCGCGGTCACGGCGAGGCAAACGCCCCCGACAATCCCCGCCGACACCGGCGGCGACCTGCCTGAGTTCCGCCTCGACGAGTTTCAATTCCTGGCTCCACCGGGACTGCGCGCCGGGCAGAGCGTCCGGGTCGTCAATGCCGGCCATCAGACCCACGAGCTGGGGCTGTATCGCTTGGAAGGGACCGCCACGCCCGAAGATCTCGTGGCGGCGTTCGAGCGTGCCGACCCGAAGCCGCCCACGAAGGAGGGGGCCGGCCTCGGCGGCTTGCGGCCGGGGGGCGAGGCCACCTTCGTGCTGCCCCGGACGCCAGGTAGCTACGCGCTCGTGTGCTTCTTTCCCGATACGTCCGGCAGCGGGAAGACGCACGTGCACCTCGGCATGCTCGGCCGGCTGACGCTGAGCTGAGCGCCCAGCGGCGCCGCCACCGCAGCCATATCTCTACGCTCCATGCTGCCCACAGAACGCATCGCGGATGGTCGCAGCGCCGGCGAAGGGAACGTACGAGGTGCCGATCTGCAGGGTGGCCGCTCGGCCGGCCGCCGAGGCGTCGATGGCCGCGAGTGCCGATGCCCGCTCGGCGCTGCCGGCGGCCGTGGCCAGCAGGTGCTGACTGTTGGCGAACGCCTCCTCCCGCCAGGCGGCGATCGCCGCCACCACGGCCTGGGTCTCGCCGATGCCCGGCACGACGATGTTCGAGGCCGTCGGGTCGAAGCGGCGGGCCACCTCAGCCAGCCCGCTCATGAAGTTCTGTTCGAACAGCTGGTTGGCCCGCACGAAATCGTCATGATGCTGGGCGCCGGCCTGCACCGAGGCCAACGCCCGGGGGAGATCCCCGCTGATGTGGGCATTCATGGCCATGACCAGATTGCCGATGGCGTTCACCTGCTTCCCTCCGGCAGCCTGGTACACGGCCCGCCACGCAGGCGTGGCTTCCTCCGTGCGGCCGGTGCGCCAGGCGTCGTCCGCCTTGAACCAGAGGTCGGCGAAGGCGGCGTCGAGCCGGGTCACCCAGACCGGGTCGGCGAACGGGCTCGGACTGTGGCTCCGAAGCTGTCCGAGGGTTTCGGTGACACGCAGATAGATGAGCGTCCAGGGCAGCAGATGGTCACAGGTCCCAAGCTCGGCCGTCAGCCGGGCCCGCATCTCCGTCACAACCGCGTCGACGCAACGGGGCTCGCCCCGACTGCAGACGTTGTCGACACCGTTCTCGAGCGCCTGGGCGATGGCGGTCCAGGCCGGTGCCAGGGCACCTCCGGCTTGCTGCGCTGCGCTGCCCGCAGAGCCGCCGGACGAACCACAGCTGCAGGCCATCACCACCAAGACGGCCAGAGAGGCGGCCCGGACGATGGCGCGCCGCATCTTCAGACGACCCCCGGATCGTGGAGGCGCAGGGTCACCATCGTTGCCGCCAGGAACAGGCCGCTGAGGACGGTCAAC
>JAXDQG010000622.1:0-11677 GCA_034667945.1 Acidimicrobiia bacterium
CTCAGCCACAGCTCGTTGGCGGGGGCTCACTTGGGAAGCCATCGACCGTCACGATGGCGCGCAACAGGCCCGACGATCTCTCGCCGGGCCCGCTCGCTTCGTCCACCCGGCCGGCAAAAGCGGCCACGCTTGGAACTAGCTGGCGATCGGTGTGCCCGTCAGCTGACGGAAGGCATGGGCAGCCGCGAGGTAGCTGACCGGATAGGTGAGCAGCAGCCCCACGCCGCAGAGGATCGCCCCGACGACGTTGAACAGGATGAGGCAGAGTCCGAACAGGATGACGGTGCCCAGCTGCCCCGAGACCAGTTCACGCGAGCTGCGAAGCGCAGTGAACGGATCCATGTCCCGCTCGACCACGAACCACTGGGCGAAGCCGAACATGCCGGCCAGGATCACGCCCGGCACGATGCACAGCACCAGCCCGATGCCGACCATCAGGCCGAAGAGAACGCTGACGATGGCGAACGGTCCGAGGTTGTCGAATCTGAACACCAGCCCGGGCTCGGGTGTGCCGCCGTTGACCACGGTGAGCGCCGCCCTGATCAGCCCCCGCGACACCACGAGGCCCACGATGAAGCTGAGCACGTTGAGGAGCAGCTTCGGGATGAAGCCCTTGATCGGCAGGCCGATGATCAGGAACACGACGTTCACTGCGACCACGATCAGGGTGCAGATCAGCAGCGGACCGGGGTTCGAGGTGAACTTGCGCCACCCATAGGAGAACGCCCCGCCAATGTCGAGCTTGCGGCTTGTGCTGGGTGGGGCGCCGTAGGTCGGCGGCGGATAGTCGCCAGGTGGCACATAGCCCCCCGGAGGTGGCGGTCCGCCGGGCCCTCCGGGACCGCCGGGGCCTCCGGGAGGGGGATAGCCACCCGGCCCGCCGGGCCCCCCTGGAGGCGGATAGCCACCCGGCCCACCGGGCCCCCCCGGAGGTGGATAGCCGGGAGGTTGACCCGGCGGCGGATACCCGGGCGGTTGGCCGCCGGGGCCCCCAGGTCCTCCTGGCCCGTTGGGAGGCGGATAACCGGGCGGGGGATAGCCGGGCGGTTGGCCGGGAGGCGGGAAGGCTGGCGGTTGGCCGGGCCCTCCGGGCCCACCAGGTCCCTCCGGCGGGGGATAGCCGGGCGGTTGGCTGCTGGGCGGCGGGTAGCTTCCCGGGCCGCCCGGAGAGGGTCCGGGGGTTGGCGTCGGCTCCTGTGGTTCGGACGGTGGTTCGGGGGGTGGCTGGGTGGCCATGTTGATCCCTTCCCCTGGGAGTCGGCGATCGCAGGGACGAGAAAAGGGTAGTGGGCACGTCGTCGCCGCGCGCGGACGTAGTGTTCGGCGGGACGCGCAGCGTGTTGGCGGGGCGCCCCCAGCTCCAGACCGCCATGACGAGCTTCCGCCTGTGATCTCCGTCGCGATCAGCCCGCCGGGCCGCCTTGTCCGTGTTGATCTGGACGAGCGCCGAGCCGCCTTGGCGTTCTTCGCGCCCTACCAGCAGGCCGGGCTGCGACGGTTCAACCTCCCACCTCGTGCCGGCTCGGCTGCCGCGTCCATCGAACTGGCCGGCGAGGTCAAATAGCTGCTTCGAGAGGAGTTGACCAGGGTCGACGGGCACGGGTTGGTCGGCCGCTACGATCGCCCCGCTCACGGGGCATCGCATCCCGCCGCTCACCAGCAGGAGGAGCAGCCGCCGACATGCACGACACGATCTCGTCCCCGTCGTCGTCCGGACGAGGTCCGAGCGCGCTCCGCCGCCTCAGCCCCGGACAATGGAAGCTGATCGGGGCGGCTGCCGTGGTTCTCGTGGTGGTCGTGGTGGTCGTCGGCGTATTGATCGGTCGACCGGGGAAGAAGGCGACCCAGCAGAACGTGCGCGACCGCTTGTCCCAGGTCGTGGCCGATGCCCGCCACGAGGCCGACGCAGGTAACGGTCAGATCGACGTCAACAAGCTCTACAAGACGCTCGACAAGGAGCGCTCGGGTTGGATCGTCGATCTGGCGACTACTACGCCGGATCGACGCGCCGTCGGCGTTGCCGCCCGTCAGCCGGACGGAACGACCTGCATCTTCATGTGGTCCGTGGTGGGTGGATCGAAGACGGCCACCGTGACCGACCCAGCGCTGCCCTGCGTGGCACAGATCGCACTGGTTGCGGCGGGCTGATCCCCGCTTTGGCCCAACCGTGTGCCATTCGGCCCGGTTGCCCGGTCCCCGCGGCCGGTACCGTATGTGGCAGTGCAGTCGCGGAGAGATCCGAACGGACACAACTTGCCTGCGAGAGCAGGTCGGGATGGTCCGAGAGGCCCTCTCCGTGCAAGCTCCTGGCAGGCGGGTATCGAACTGACGTGGGGGAGGCACGCATGGAGCGTGCGGCCGCGGTGGTTCTCGGCGGAATCGGACTAGTGCTGCTGACACTGGCGGCCGTCGTGCTCGGCGGTCCCGATCAGGCTCGCGTCGATGGACGGGTCGAGTTGGCCGCCGTGGCCGACCGCCCGCTCGTGACGGCTCCACTGATCCCCGACACCGCCCCGTCGCCCACCACGACTGCTGCGCCAGCGACGACGACACCGACCGCTGACCAGCCGCCGGCCGCCCGCGCCGCAGCCCCGCCGCAGCCGATACCGGCCGAGTTGGTGGCACTGACCCACGAGATCTCCAACGGCGGAGTCCGCTTCGTCTTCGGCCGGGCCGACCTCGACGCCCAGGCCACCGCGCTGCTCGACCGTCTTGTCCCGCTGCTGCGTGGACGCCCCGACGTCATTCTGCTGGTGCGGGGTCACACCGACAGCGTGGGCCCTGACGAGGTCAATCGGACGTTGAGCGGCGCTCGCGCCATCGCAGTCGTGCAGTACCTCATGGCCGGCGGGGTGGATCCAGCGCAACTCCAGATGGTCGGACTGGCGGCTGACCAACCACTGGCCGACAACGCCACCACCGATGGGCGGCAGCTGAACCGACGCAGCGACCTGTTGGTGGAAGGGCAGCGCTGATGGCCCAGCTCTTCATGCGGGCGTTCGCGGTCGTGCTCGGGGCCTTCCTACTCGGGCTCGCCGTCGGATGGTTGCTCTGGAGGCTCCATCGTCGCTCGGTGCCGGGGGACGAATGGGAGGCCGATCAACGGGCATTGGCCGAGCTGCGCCGAGCCCTCGCCGAGGTCCAAGGCGAGCGCGACCACCTCGCGCAGCAGCTAGCCGGCTGGCACGCGGAAGTCTCCGGGCTGCAAGGGCGCATCAGCACGGCCTGGCACGAGCGCGAGGCGGCCCACACGCACGCGGCCGCGCTGCGGGCGCAGCTGGAGGAGCTGCGGGAGCGATTCGACCAGGCCTCCTCCTACAACCACCACCTGCAGCGCCGGGTCACCGAGCTCAGTTTGATGGTGAGTCGTGGTGTGGTCGCCCGACCGGAGGTGCGGCCCATGGCCCCGACCGTGCTGGGCAGCGTTCGACCTATGAACACACCGGCGGCGGAACAAGCACCCTTCCCGATCCCTCGCTCCGACGGTCCACCCTCTGCCGATGGACCACGTGGGGGACCCGAGGCGCCGCCTTTGCCGCCGGCCGCGCCACCACCGACGGTCGGGGTGCCCAGGTCTTAGCTGGCGGTTCCGGGTGGCAAGTGGCTGCCACACGGGGTGGTGCAGGCGACGTGCATCGCCACTGCCTGCAGGAACGGAAGCGGGCTGAGTAGCCTGCCGCCCTGTGACGACGGTCCATCCCCCAGGCGAGCGCCAGCGTGAGGACGGCCGCCCCCGCCCGGAGGACTGGCGGTCGAGCCCCGTTGCGCCGCCCGAGAGCGTCGCCCAGAAGTCGCTGGGGGTGGTGCTGGTCCTGGCTCTTCTGCTCTCGGCCGTCGTGGCCGCTCTGGTGGTTGCCAAGCTGGTGAAGGGACCTGCCACCCCGCGGGCCCGTTCGACCACGGCCCCCACCACCAGCACGACCGTCGCGCCGGTCAAGGCAGCCGAGAACGCCGCGGTCGAGCCCGGCTTCACCATCCATCCGCAGCGTGCCCGGGTGGGCGCGCCCATTCGGCTCGATCTGCGGGGGACGGGCTGCGCCGGCGGTGTCGGCGACGTGACCATCACGCAGATCGGAACGGCTAAGGAGGCGTCCACGCAGGATCGGCTGGTGCTCAGGACCCGGTTCGACATCGATGCCGCCGGGAGCTGGTCAACAGCTCCTGTGCTGGTCGACCAGCCGGCGGGCACCTATCGGGTGACGGCCTCGTGCGGCCGGCGAGCCGTCGCCGAAGATCTGCAGCCGGCCGACGAGCGGCGCGATGTCTTCGTTGCCACGGAATCGCTGGAGTTGACGGCCCCGACGGGCGAGGAGCGCTTCGAGGTGTTCCCGGCGACACCGCCCGCCCACGTGGCGGTCACCGTGACCGCCCAGGGCTTCCAACGGTGCCCCGCGGGAGCACAGGTCACCGGCAAGGTGGTCCCCACACCCGGCACACCGTCCCGCACGCGCGATTTCGCGGTTGTCGTCGCGCCGGACAGCCACTGGAGCGTGCCGCTGTCCTTCTCGGCATCTGAGGCCGTGGGCACCTACAGCGTGAGCGCCCGGTGCTCGAGCGGCTTCGACTTCGCCAACGAGGTCATCGAGTTCGCCGGGAGCTGACCCGAGCGACTGGGCCAGCAGAAGTGGGGGGCCGGCTCGCCCCTCCCTGTTTCGTCACCGTGGAAGGCCGCACGCTCTTAGTTCAGTCCATGGAGCGCGCTGACCAGCCGAAACGCGGCAGCCGAGCGCAAAACGTGAATGGCCCGAGTTGGCATGGCCACCAGAGTTGCAACCCGGGGCGCGCGCCGACAGGACCCACTTGTCTCGCCCGCTAGGCGGCTTTCGCCACAAAGGTGCTAGCGTTTTGTCATCCTGTCGCAACATATCTCTGCAGATGGCTGTTTGACGGGAACGGGAAGGTGTTAGTTCCACCGTCCAAGCGCCGACGGTGTCGGCTGGGTCTTCGGGTGGTTGCCCTGGCTGGCATCCTGACCGTAGTGGCTCCGCCCACCGGTGGCGCGGACCTCCTCCCCCCGTTCGCCGTGGCCGGCGCCCAGAGCGCACCCGTCGTCGACCGTGGGGTTGCCGCCGCCCAAGAGGAGCTGGAGCGCGCCCAGGCGCGGCGCTCGGCAGCGCAATCCGAGGTGGCCGAGCTCGAGTCGCAGGCTGCAGCCGTGCAGTCGCAACTGGCGCAGCTGGGTGACCAGCGTCGCGAGCTGCTGAGTCAGCTGGCCCAGGCACAGCAGCGGGCGCAACGCCTGGCGGTGGACGCCTACATGCGCGGAGCAGGCACCGACGATCTCGCCGCTGTGCTCGACACGCAGGAGGCCACCGATGCGGCCTGGCGTCGGCACATGACCGTGGGCCGCGTCGACCAGGCTCGGGAGGCGGCCTTCGAGCTGCGCGATCTTCGGGCGGACGTCGATGTGCAACTCTCGCGAGTGACCGACCAGGCTTCCAGCACCGACCATGCCGTGTCCGACGCCAAGGAGGACATGCAGCGGGCTGCCGCCGTCGAGGCTGCCGCCCAGCAACAGCTGATCGACGCACAGGAAGAGGCGCGCCAGGCGGCCATCGCCGAAGCGAGAGCCCATCAGCAGCTGCTCGAGGCCCGACAGGCCGAGCGCGCCGCCGCAGAGGCCAGGGCCGCCCAGCGCGACCAGGCCGCCCAGGCGATGGCACAGACACCCGCAGCGCGGGTCATCACCCAGGGTGATCCGTGGGAGTACCTGCGTCAGTGCGAGTCGGGCGGCAACTACCAAGCGGTAAGCCCCGACGGCCGCCACCGGGGTGCGTACCAGTTCGACATGGGCACGTGGTCGGGGCTGGGTGGACGGGGTGACCCGGCCGCGGCGCCCGCGGCCGAGCAGGACGCCCGCGCATTGCAGCTGTACCAGCAGCGGGGCCGGGCGCCGTGGCCGGCGTGCGGCCGCTATCTGCCCTGATCGTCTGGAGCGACCTCGTCGAGTGCCCTGCGCACATTGCGCGACAGCCGTCCGCCGCCGGCCCCCAGCTTGGCCGGGACGTGCTCCGGAGCGTGCTGGCGCAGCGCGGCCAAGACCTGCGTGGCCTCGGGATTCACCATCACCGCCGGACCGACCACCACGGTGGGAACTGTCTCGTTCCCGCGGGCGACACCGCGCACGAAGGCGGCCGCGTCGGCGTCTTCCCAGATGTTGTGTTGTTTCGTGACGATCCCCATGCGACCGAGCTCCCACATCAGCGCCTGACAGAAGCCGCAGCCCGGCCGCCAGTAGACAACAACGGCTGGATCTGTGACGGGTTCGGAGGTGGGGTCGTCGGTCGGCATTCGGGCGAGGCTACAGGCGCTGCCGGGGCCGACCGTGGCGCACCCGCCTGCCCTCAGGCGACGTGGCGGAAGGCCGCGGCCGGTGCGTGCGGCGGCAGGACCCACCCGGAAGATGTGCGAGCCCGCAGCTCGGCCTGCCCCTCCGCGCACTGCTCGAGATAGGGGCACCACGCGCAGAGCGGGCCGGTGCGGGGCGGGTAGTCGTCGTTCTCGCGGGCAGCTTGCAACCCCTGCCATGTCTCGGTGAGACGGCCGACCGCCCGTTCAATGGCGGCCGGCGTGGCTTCGATCTCGATGACGGTTGCGCCGAGGTACAGCAGGCGGGCCGCCACCGGGCGCTCGCCGGTGGCGCTGGCCACGGCGGCGGCGTACAGCAGCACCTGGTCGAGCTTCTCGTCGACCCGACGGGGATGCGGAGGCTGGCCGGATTTGTAATCGGTGATGACAACGCCCTCGGCGTGGTGGTCGACCCGGTCGACGATGCCAACGAAAGGAACACCGCCAACCATCACCTCGATGCGCTGCTCGGTGGCCAGCACACTGACCTCGGCCGGATCCTCCAGGTGCCACAGCCCCTCGATGGCTCGCCACACCCGCCACTTGTAGGCCCTCTGCCCGTCCGCATCGAGGCCCAGCTGGACGAACTCGGGGTGGGCGGCGTGCTGAGGCCAGACCTGGCCGGCCAGTTGCCGGGCACGCTCGGGATTGCGGTTGTGGGACGGCTCGTTGAGCAGCTCTTCGAGCACGCGATGCGCCAACGTGCCGACCATGGCGGGCAGACCAGGCGGATCGGGCAGGCGATCCACGTAGCGCAGCTTCCAGCGACGGGGGCACTGGACGAACGTGGCCGCTGATGTCGGCGACAGATGAGCGGGGACCGGGGCCCCCTCCATCGACTCCGTTTGGTCAGCCTGAGCCGGCTGCCCGCCTGCGAGCCAGGCAACCTCGGGGGATGAGCCGCCTTCGGAAGCCGCCGTCGCCGTCATGGCGACAGTTCTACTCAGTGGGTGTGACAAGAACGCGGATGTCGTCCTTGATCCCCGCGGGCACTGACTCACCATCCGCGCTGGCAGAGCTCTTGGCGGCGGATTGTCCGTTGCCGTCCGTCGGGCGCCGACCCGATGCATCGGACGCGGTCTGGTCGGGTGCGTCTTGGAGGGCGGCATCGGTGATCACCAGCACCTGCGTGTGATGGGCCAACTCGCTCAGCAAAACCGCCAGCGGGGTGGCGGCGTGCAGCGGCGTCGTGGTCCCAGGCGCGCGTACCAGCACCGGCCATTCGCCACCTGCCGCCTGCTCGGCGGCGGCGATGCGCAGGCACATTCCAACCAGGGCATGCGTCTCCCCGTCGACGTCGTCGAGGAGCTGGGTGCGGCCCTCCGCGTCGGACAACTGCGGACGACCGCCGCGGTCGGTGCTCACCGTGATCGATCGATCGACAAGCGCACTCAGGAGCTGACCGGCGCGGCGGCGGAGGCCCGCCACGTCGTCGATCGACGCAACGGTCCCGTTCTCCGAAGCCTTCGAGCCCGTCGACGTCGGCCCGCCCTTGGCGGAAGGTGGCTGCCGATGGAGCAGCCAGCTCGCCAGCGCCAGTCGATCGGCCTCCCAGTAGAGCCGCCCGAGCTGGTCCAACAATCCCTGGCGCGCTTGGCGCAGTTCCAGCGGGTCGAGCTCAACCCGGAGGCCGGTCGCTTCGGCCTCCAGCCCCTCGTCCGCCTCGCCCCTCCGGTCGGCCTCGTGTCCATCATCGGACCAGCGGCCGGCGGCCAGGTCGTCGGGCGTGAGCGAGGCGGATACCCCTTGTCTCTGGCCCCATGCCAGCCAGCTCGCCTCCAGCTCGGATTGGCGACGCTCCACCTCGCGCCGCTTGGCCATCAGGTCGCTCCGCCGATCCTTGGCGGCGGTCGTCGTGTTCGTGGCCACCGCAGTGGCACGAGCCAAGCCGTCGGTTCGCTCCCGTAGTGCCCGCCAGGCCGCGATCTGCTCGGACACCCGTGCCAGCTCGGTCTCCGTCGGCTCGGGTGAGAGGTCGAGCGCGCCGGCAAGTCGCGTCACCTCTGCACTGCGACGCTGAGCCTCGTCCTGCCAGGTCGAGCTTTCGCGTTCGGCCCTCGTGGCCCGCGCGCCCAGAACCTCGGCGTCGGGCAGAGCCCGCGCCGGGCGGCCCGGCAGCACGAAGGCGACGGTCGCCGCCACCAGAGCTGCCAACCCGGCGGTGATTCCCAGGCCGTTCTTCTCCCGGGTGAGGAGGACCACGGCCATGATCACCAGGGCGGCCGACAGACCGAGCAGTCCCGGCTGCAGCTTCCCCAACCAGCGCGGCCGGCTCGCCTGGGCGACGCCGTGTCGCATGACCGCGGCCGTGTTGCCGGCGGCGATCGCTTCGGTGACCGCTTGTTCGCGCTCGGTGACCGCCCGTCGAAGCTCGCTCAGCACGTCCGACAGGCGGTTCAACTCGGCCAGGCTCGGTGGCGGCAGGGTGTCGGGGATCTCATGGCCGATGCGGAGTGTGTCCTCGGCCGTCTCTCGGAGCGTCCGCTCGATGGCGTCGAGGTCGGCGTCGACGTCCTGCATCTCGGCCCGCAGTTCGGCGAAGCCGGTGGAGAACTCGGCGACCTCGCTGCGGACGGCGTCGGGCAGCTCGACCAAGCCGGTCGGACGCCCGGGAGCAGCGGCTGTATGTCCGTCGTGCGAGCGGACGGGCCCAGCGGGGGGGACATCGGTCGCGCCGGCTCCGAACAGACCAGCGCGGTCTCGTGCCTCCGCCTCGGCCAGCAGTCGCTCGGTATCGGCGAGCTCGCGGCGGAGCTTCTCCACCGCCGGCGATCCCGCACGTCCGTCCACCAGAGCTCGAAGCCAGCCCTGCACCAATCGAGCTCCGACGAGGTGCTCGTCGTCATCCGACCGGGCCTCCGCCCGGTCGTGGCCTCGGCCGGCCGGTGGGCGCCCAGGACCAGCTCCATCGGTCGCCGGCGCAGAGAGCCAGCCCCACTCGGGTTCGGGGTGACCGGCGTCGATGATGAGCCGCTCCGCCGTCACACCCAGCACAGCCGCCTGGCCCGGCCGCGCCCGGACAAGCTGAACGCCCTGCTCGATGACGATTTCGCCGTCGATGGCGGCACCGGGGTCGGTCAGAGTCGCCTCGCCGGCTCCGGTTTGTTCGGGTCCGCTCTGTTCGCGTCCGCTCTCTTCGCTTCCGTTCTGTTCGGCGCGGTTCCGTGCGGCGCTGTTCTGTTGGGCTGCGTTGTGCCCCACGCCGTACAGCGACTCTGCCAGTAGCTCGAAGGTCTCGCGGCCGCCGCCGACATAGACAGGGACCGATTCAGCGGTGGTGGCGAGGGCCCGCAGTGGGAGGCCGGGGCCCGGGCGCCAATGGGTCAAACGCATGCTGGTGCCTCGCTGCCAACAGGTCCGCCCGTTGACGCTCCGCCCTGTGCTGTTGCGTCTCGCGATTTGTCTACAGGGAATGCCGCTTCGCCCAGCCCATGCAGCACATCGAGAGCGAGCGAGGTCGCTTCTGTGGTGAGGCCGGTCCAGGCGGGCTGCGGCGGAACACCGCTGACGGGCCGGGTCGGACCGCCGTCCCAAGCGGCGGCAATCCCCGCCTCGGGACCGAGCCCGCGGACCGTCTCGGCCGCGCCCCCCAAGGCCGCGCCTTCAGGGCTTGCGCCCATGCGTGTGCTGGCGTCCTGCCGGGAGAGCGGAGCGAGGACCAGGTCGGCCCACCACCACTCATCGGCCTGCTCACGGGCTTCGTCCAGCAGACTTGCCCTGGTCTCGGGGTTGACCAGCGACGACCGCAACGGACCGGTCCCTTGCAAGATTCCCCGCAGCACGGGCAGTCGCCCCGGAAGCGCAGCGGCAGCCCGACGGGCCACCTCGTCGAGCTGACCCGTCAGGTCTGCACGTCGGTGGGCATCTGCCAGGTCGACAGGGACGGTGATCAGCTCGACCGCCGACATCGGTATCCAGGTCGGCTGGCTCATCGCCGGCCCGCCGTCCCCGCTGCTGCAGTCCACGAGGACCACTCCAGCGCCAGTGCCGGGCTCGGGAAAGCGGTGCAGCTGGGGTGTTCCGGCCATCACCACCCAAGCGCCGCGCGGGAGACGATCGGCTCGTGCCGGCCAGCGTCCGCCGAGTGCCCAGTACACGACGGGCGACCCGTCGAGCGGCGGCAGGCGGCCTCCATCAGGATCCGGCGGTGGTAGGGCGCACACGCCCATCACGGGAAGGCCGTCGGGCTCGCCCTGCTGTCGGGAAAGCGTGTCCATGGCGTCCCGGCCCGAGCCAACCAGCACATGGGCAAGTACCTCGCTGCCGCGGCTCAGGTCGCCCGCCCGTAGCTCTCCGGCGGGAACCACGCCGACACCGGGGGGCGGATGCCAGTCGGCCAGGAGCACGTCGAGGTGGTCGCGCTCACCGCCGGTGACGACCGCCTGCACCCCATGCCCGGCCAGTCGTTCGAGGGCGGTGCGCAGTCGTTGGCGGGCGGCGACCGTCGGCATCGACCCGGTCCACATGCCTCCCGCCACAACGACGGCGTCGACATGGCGCTCGATGGCCGCGTCGACGATGTGATCGACGGTATCGAGCCCCGCTGAGGACAGGCGGTGTCTCACCCAGGGCGGCGTGACCCCGACGCCGGTGAAGGCGGCGTCGAGGTGAAGGTCAGCCGTATGCAACAGCCGGAACGGCATGGCGGGCCTCGTCCCAGAGCAGGGGCGGTCAGCAGGCAGGGCTCAGTTTTGCGCCCAGGTTAGAGAATCTCGTCGAGGGTCGGATGGGAAATCACCCTATGTGGACTTATAGCCACTACTGGTGACTCTTCCACCATTTCCCTTCGGTCGACCTCACGCCGGTCGGACCGTCTGCCGCCCCGTTCGCCTGCTTGGGTGTCCGCCCTTGCTTGTCGCTGGTTGCCCTTGAGGCCTGCCTCAGCAGGCGCTATTTGGCGCTGTAGTCGTAGAAGCCGCGGCCCACCTTGCGTCCGAGAAGGCCGGCATCACACATCCGCGAGAGCAGGGGCGGGGGTGCGCACAGCTGCTCGCGGAACTCTTCGTACATCACCTCGGCAACTGCCATCGTGGTGTCCAGGCCGATGAGATCAGCCAGCGCCAGCGGCCCCATGGGATGGTTGCAGCCCTCGACCATGCCTGCGTCGATGTCCTCACGGGTGGCGAAGCCCGATTCGAGCATGCGGATGGCCGACAGGATGTACGGGATCAACAGCGAGTTGACGATGAAACCCGCCCGATCCTGTGAACGGATGACCCGCTTGTGAAGCACCCCGGCGGCGAATTGGTCAGCCTTCGACTCGAACTCCTCGGTGGTGAGCAATGAGGTGACGAGCTCGACCAACCGCATCACCGGGACCGGGTTGAAG
>JAXDQG010000623.1:0-7770 GCA_034667945.1 Acidimicrobiia bacterium
GTGTCACCGGCCCCGAACGGAGGGATCACGATGACGTGGTGGCCATCGCCCTTGGGAGCCGTGAGAAGTAGCGGCGCGGCGGGCAGAAGGGTGGCGGCCTCGACCACCGCGCGAGCCTCTGCCAGCATCAACAGCGGGTTTGGAAGCCGACGACTCCGCTCGGCCATGGCGGTCAGGCGCGCCTCTCGAACGCAAGGCGGTCCTCGTGGCAGTCGACGTCCACCTGCACCCCCTACGCCTCGCACCCCGAAGCCAGTTCCGTCGCAGACTAGACGGCGAGCGCCCTTCCTGGACAGTGGCCAGCCCTACCGCGCACCCGGCCCGCAGGCCATCCGCACAGCCCCCTAGCCCACCGCGGTGGCGAAGATCAGGAGTTGGAGATGAACTCGACCCAGTTCCCGTCGGGATCTTCGACCATCCCCACGAACACTCCGGGCCGGATCTCCCGCTTCTTCCAGACGATCTTGTAGCCGGCCTGGTCGCATTCACCCAGCACGTCCGCCAGATTCCCGACTGACAGCGTGAAGTAGCGGTAGCCGGTCGCGCCCACGATGCCTCCCAGCGGGTTGGCGGCCTCGGGGTTGTTGTCGAACTTGACCAGCTTCACCAGCGTCGTCCCACACATCAGCCGGTGCATGGTGGCGCCGCCGGGCATCGGCATGTCGGCTACATGCTCGAACCCGAGCGTGTCACGGTAGAACTTGAGCGAGGCGTCGCTGTCCTTGATCACGATTCCGAGGTCGATCGAGTCCTTGGTCAACTGGACAGCCATCGGGTTCTCTCCCTGCCGATCCGAACGTCAGGTGGCACCATAGCCCCATGCCCTTCGTCGACACCCCGGGCCTCGGCGTGCACTATCTCCAGGCGGGGGCCTCGGGCGAACCCGTGGTGCTGCTGCACGGCTTCCCCCAGACCTCCCTCCAGTGGCGACACCAGCTGAAGGCCCTGTCCGAGGCCGGTTACGCCTGCTTCGCGCCGGACAACCGGGGCTTCGGCGCCACCGACAAGCCCGATGTTCGAATCAGCCGAGCGCTGCTGGCCCGCGATGTCGTGCGGTTCCTCGACGCCATGGGCCTGGAGTCGGCGCACTTCGTCACCCATGACTGGGGCGGGATCATCGGCTTCAAGGTGGTGGCGGACTACCCGGAGCGTGTCCGGTCGATCGCCTTGCTCGACACGCTGTGCACGGTTTGGTCACCCCGCGCTCGCCATGGCTACTGGTTCAAGGCGGAAGGCTTGGCCGAGGACTTCTTCGCTCGGCACGCGTCCACGTTCATCGAAGTGATGCTGGGCGGCCGTGACGTCGCGGACCTGCCGGGATCACCGGCGTCCCCTTGGCGGATGCCCTCCGGATCACGCGGACGCCCGTCATGGATGGACCAGCAGTCGTTGCAGCGCTTCATCGATGCCTTCGCCGACCCGGCTGCCCAGGCTGCCTGCATTCAGTACTACCGATACGGTCTGCCTTTTCACGTGATCGACGATTCGACGGGCGGGCCGCGGCTGCTCTCGGAACGCCAGGTAGGCGAGATGTGGCTGCATCCCGAGGGCCTGGACAACCATCCGCTGCACAAGTCGACCATGGACTTCGGACCCGAGGATCGGGCCACCGTGTTCGAGCGTCCGGCGCTTTGGTTGTACAGCCGGCCCACTGGGCAAGGGTCGGGAGGTGGCGCTCGGCCGACCGTGGCCGGTACCGCGGCGCCCAGCGGCAATCCATTCGTCGACCAGTTCGGCCGGTATTTCCCCGACCTTCGCAGCGCCGGTGTGGATGCCGGCCACTTCCTGGCGGAGGAGGCAGCCGAGCACACCAATGCTGTGCTTCTCGACTTCCTCGGAGGCAATCGCTCGTGACATCACAGCCCGAGACGGCCGGCTCGGCCTATCTGGTACATCCACACGCGGGACCCGGGCCCGGCATTCTCCTGCTGCACTCGTGGTGGGGGCTCACCCAGTTCTTCAAGGACCTGGCCAACCAGTTGGCCGACGCGGGTTACACCGTTCTCGTCCCCGATCTACTCGAGGGCAAGCAGCCGTCGACCCCCGACGAGGCCGAGCACACCCTGGCCGACGCCGACGTCAACAAGGGGGCCGCGCTCGTGCTGTCGTCGGCGCGGGCACTGCGCTCGGCATCGAGGGATCCGCGGGCGCAGATTGCCGTGATCGGCTTTTCCATGGGGGCGTCGTGGGGGTTGTGGCTGTCAGCCCGGTCACCGCAGGAGGTGGTGGCCGCCGTGGCGTTCTACGGGACGCAATCAATCGATTTCGGTGAGGCAACTTCCGCGTATCTCGGCCATTTCGCCGAGTTCGACGCGCTGGTGCCGGACGACGAGGTCGTGGAGCTCGAGGCGCATTTGCGGATGCTGGGGCGGGACGTCGAGTTCTTCCGCTATCCCGGGACGTCGCACTGGTTCTTCGAGTCCGACCGTGAGCTCGCGTACGTGCAAACGGCGGCCGACTTGGCCTGGAAGCGGACACTGGAGTTCTTGGACGCGCGCCTGCCGGTTGGGGGGTGCTGAGCCCTCAGACCCCGCCTCGCCCAAGCGTGTGCTTGTTTGTGAAAGCCGCATCAGCCAACTGGCCTGGTGTGCCCGTACCGGTTTCTCCGGTGGCGCAACCGCTTCGACGCCACTGAGCGATGAAACCCTCGGACCCGAAAGCCCTGGTCAAGGCGGTGGGGCGCCCGATCCGTCTCCCGGGCGAGCGCTTGGTCCGAGCACTCGAATACCCCTCTGAGCTGGATTTTGCTTCCCTACAGGTTTCCCCGGTGGAGAAACACCGCTCTCGCTTTGGCGGAGGGGGTGCAGCCGTGCGGGGCGGTGCAGCCGTGCGGGGCGGAGGGGTGCAGCCCTGCGGGGCGGAGCGAGGCGCGGCAGCGGCTCAGGCCCGCTCCACCGACCAGCACTTGTGCAGCCCCGGCGCGACCGCCAGCGCCTGCCGGTAGGCGTCGGCGTCGGGAAACACCCGGTCCTCCAACACCCGACCCCATATGGTCACCTCGAAGTGATCCACCCCATACGGCCACGGATCGAACGTGATCCGACGCTCGTCGAACTCCATCGATATCGCAGTGAACGTCTCCGCCATATCGACCGGGCAACGTTCGATCCGTCGGGCCGCCCACGGCACGCACACCACCAGGCTGGCCAGGTCTCCGAATTGCAGCAGCCGCGTGTGCGCCTCGACCGCCTCGTCCTCCAAAGCTGCCGCCAGCACCTCATCTGCCCCCAGCAATCGCCGAGCCTCGGCCCGGACGTTGGCCTGCTCGTCGATGAAGATCTGCGTGGCCTCGCGCTCCTCCTCGCCCAGGTGCAGCGACTCGAGCAGGCCCTCATACAGGAGCGCCGCGTGGTGCCCCACCAGCACGCCGGCGTAGGGATGTTGGTCGAACGCCCGACGAATTCCCCGCCACCACAGGTGCAGCTTCGTCGCCCAGTCCGGCCCGTGGATGAAGTCCATCGGATACCCGTCAGGGCGCAGCTCGGGTTCCAGCTCCCAGTCGTACCAGCCGTTGTCATGTTGACTCACGCCGAGCAGCACGGGCCCATACGGCGCCGGGGGCGCAAACGCGCCATTTCCCCATCGCCGGCAGAACTCCTCGGCCTGATGCGCATGGCTGGTCTGGTTGATGCACCAGAGCCTTCCGTCCGGCAGCTCCTGCACGATCATCGGCGCTGACGGTAGCGTCCGCCCCGATGTCCGTCGTGCTCTATGAGACCAAGGGATCCGTCGCGGTCGTCACCCTCAACCGCCCCGAGGCCCGTAACGCCATCTCCCCCGAGGTCATCGTCCGGTTGACCGACATCTGGCAGGAGGTGGCCAACGACGAAAACGTGAGGGCGGTAGTCATCACCGGCAGCGGTGAGCAGGCCTTCTGCGCCGGCGCTGACCTCGCCCGCCTCGTCCCACTGCTTTCGGGTGCGCGCCAGCCAGAGGACGAGTTCGACCGGCGCGTGCTCGAGGACCCGCGCATGACCGATCGGGCCGTCCTGCGGGTGAGTGACCTCGACAAGCCCGTCATCGCCGCCATCAACGGGCCCGCCATCGCCGGAGGCATGGAACTGGTCCTCGGCACCGACCTGCGAATCGCCGCCGACCGCGCCCGCTTCGGGTTGCAGGAGGTCCGCTGGGGCCTGTTCCCGATGGGTGGCTCGACCGTCCGGGTCCCCGTTCAGGTGCCGTACGCCGTCGCCATGGAGATCCTGCTCACCGGCCAGCTGATGGACGCCCGCCGTGCATACGAGCTCGGATTTGTGAACCGCGTGGTGCCCCCGGCAGCGGTCATGGAGGAAGCCCTCCGCATGGCGGAGATCATCGCGGCCAACGGTCCCCTGGCGGTTCGGGCCATCAAGCGATCGGTGAAGGCCTGCCTTGGCCTGCCTGAGCGTGAGGCCATGACGGTCGAGATCGAGCACGGCCAGCCCATCTTCGATACCTACGACGCCCGAGAAGGGCCGCTCGCCTTCCTCGAGAAGCGCACCCCCAAGTTCGAGGGCCGCTGAGCGCCGGCCGCCTCTCAACGGCGCAACAGCGCCCGAGCCCGGCGCAGGATCGGCTCCAAATCGGCCGCCGACCCGAAGGCCCGGAGGAACGCCACATATACGGGCACGCCGACCGCCACGCCGGCGAGCACCTCGGCCAACGGTGCGAAGCCGTAACCCAGGGAGTTCGCCGCCCAGCGGACGACCGACAGCGCCGCCGCCACGACCAGACCCATGAGCACCGCACTCACAGCCATTCCCCGCACCGGCCGCACGCTGGAGACCGGCACCCGACCCAGCGAGCGGGCCGTGGCCGAGAAGGCCAGCACCGCCGCCAGTAGGTAGGCGATGGAATGGGCCAGGCCCAGTCCGGTGGCCCCGAAGGCGATCCCCAAGACAACGGTGAGCACGATCTGGATGGCGTTCTCGACCAGGTTCAGGCGGAACGGCACCCGGAGATTCCCCTGGGCGTAAAAGGGCCGGAGCGCGAACAGGTAGAGCGAGAAGCCTGCCAGGCCGACCGCAAACGCTCGCAGTGTGCCTGCGGTCAGCAGCACATCCTGGCGCCGGTTGAACAGCAATCCCACCACCGGGTGCGCCAGCACAAAGAGTCCGACCGAGGCCGGCAACATCAGCAATGCCGTGAGTCGGAGGCCGTCGATCCACTCCCGCCGCAGCCCTCTCAGGTCCCGGCGCAGCGCATACCGGGCCAGCTCCGGCGTGAGCGCGGTCATGAACGAGACCGCCAGCAATCCGTGCGGGACGATGAAGAAGATGTAGGCGTAGTCGTAGGCTGCAATAGCGCCTTTGGGGGCCCGGTTGGCAGCCAGGATCGTGACCACCGACGTAGCCTGATTGGCCGCCACATAGCCCACCGTCCAGCCCGACAATCGCACCAATCGACCGACCAGCGGATGCCGCCAATTTGGTCGGAACCGCAGACGCAACTGGCGGTCACCCAAGACCGGCAGGACCACCAGCGCCGAGGCCACCACGCCCAACGTGGTGCCCAGTCCCAGCCAGGTCAGCACCTTGGGCTCGGCCAGGGCGACTGCCAGCGGATTGGCGCCGCGGAGATCGCCGGTCACCACTGCCGGTAGCGACAGCAGCGCCGCCGTAGCCACCACGTTGTTCACCGCCGGCGCGAAGGCCGCGGCTGCGAACCGCCGGCGAGCCTGCAGGAGGGCGCTGGTCAGCGTGATCAACCCGTAGAAGTAGACCTGGGGTAGGAACCAGCGCAGCAGCCTTGTCATCACCTCGCGGTAGCCCTCGGAACCCGGGCCGTGGACGCCCGTGCCCAAGAACCATCCGAGCAGGGGGGCCGCAAGGATGCCGATGACCGCCACCGCGCCCAGCACGGCGATGGTCACCGAGACCAGCACCGAGACGCCCTCGTGGTCGTTCTCGTCGATGCGCTCGACGAACAGCGGTACCAGCGAGGCGGACAGCACACCGCCCACCGCCAGCTCGTAGACGATGTTCGGCACGTTGTTGGACGCGCTGTAGGCGCCCGCCAGCCAACTGGCGGTGCCGATCGCCCGTCCGGTGGCGTACAGGCGCAGGAGCCCGGTCAGACGGGAGAGCAGCGAGCCCACGGCTACGGTCGCGCTGGAGCGCAGCAAACGGGGCTCGTCCGGAGTCACGACCGGCCATCCTGCCGTCCGGCGGGGGCTCCAAGCCAACACCCCGTCTTGCCGACCGCCCGGTGCAGTGGGCCAGCACCGGGTATGGACGACCCGGACCGTTCGATCGGTCGCCAAGGCGTCGAAGAACCTCCACGGCCGCTCACGAGATCTCCTTGACACCTTCCACGGCTTGCCGGGCGGTGGTCGTCACGGGTTCGGCCCCTTATCCGGCATAGGCGTCGGTCACGCAGCGTCACCGTCCGCCCACGCTGCTCGCAATCGATCGATTCGATCGCCGCCGTCGAATTCGGCGACGTTCCATCGAATCGACGTCGAATCGCTGCAACGCAGAATTTTTCTCACGCTACGCGCGCAAGGGTTCACCTCACACTCGCGCTCGAAGTAACAATTCGACCGCTAATCGTGGCGCTCGCCCAGCCCGTCCTCGGGCCGGCCTCCACCACCGAACGCTTCGAGGAAGCGAGCGCAGCCACTCCCCCAGCGAGCGGAGCACCTACCATCGGCCCGCATGACGGACGTCCTCCCTGGTGCCGAGCCCCTCTCCGTTGCCGGCGGTCCGGCCGGCGCCTTGGTCGTGCACGGCTTCACCGGCTCGCCCCAGTCGATGCGCCCCTTGGCCGAAGCCTTCGTCGCCGCCGGCTTCACCGTGGAGATGCCCCGGCTGCCCGGTCACGGCACCTCGGTGGACGACATGCTGAAGACAGGTTGGACGGACTGGTCGAGCGCCGCCGAATCCGCGTATCAGAACCTCGCCTCACGCTGCAGCAAGGTCGTGGTCGCCGGGCTCTCGATGGGCGGCACCCTCACACTCTGGCTGGCCACCCGCCATCCCGAGATCGCCGGCATCGTCCCGATCAACGCGGCGGCCCTCCCCAATCCCGACATGATGGCCTTCGTCCAGGCCATGGTCGATGAGGGTGACGAGCTGATGGATGCCATTGGCAATGACCTGGCCGATCCCGACGTCACGGAGTTGGCCTACGACAAGACCCCGCTGCGGCCGCTGCTCACGCTCGGCACGCACCTGACGGAGCTCTCAGCCAACCTCGGACGCATCACTTGTCCCACGCTCGTCGTCGTGAGTGAGCAGGACCACGTGGTCGACCCGTCGAACTCGCGCCACATCGCCGCGTCGGTCAGTGGTCCGGTGGAGGAGTTGGTCCTCCAGCGCAGCTTCCACGTGGCCACGATCGACTACGACCGAGACGTCATCAACCAGCGAGCGGTGGAGTTCGCCCAGCGGGTGACGACGTGAACCAACGCCGACACTCACACAACCACGCTCAGCGATTCTCGTAGCGAACGGGCGCTCGCGACAGGAACCCACCCATAGCCCGCCGCGAGTCCTCGGTCAACGAGGCCAGGATCTGCGTGCGGTTCTCGAGGTCGATGCCCGACTGCAGCGAACCGGTCTCGAGGTTCGACCACATCACTTCTTTGGTCATCCACACCCCGAAGGGACTGTTGGCCTTGATCCGCTCGGCGTGCACCAGCGCGGTGGCGCCCAGCTCGGCGTCGGGCACCCGCTCCGCCACGAGCCCCAGCCGATCGGCCTCGGCCGAGTCGAAGATGCGGCCGGTCAGCAACAGCTCCCAGGCCCGGGACGCGCCGATCAACCGCGGCAGCAACCACGACACCCCGAT
>JAXDQG010000624.1:0-9546 GCA_034667945.1 Acidimicrobiia bacterium
CCACGCTCGAACCACTCACTGAGACCGGCCTTGACCACGTCGTAGGTGACCCGCTGCACGGAAGGCGTACCGAGCTCACGCTTGGTCTGGCCACGGAACTGCGGCTCCGCCACGGTGACCTTGAGCACCGCGACGAGGCCCTCCTGCACGTCGTCACGGGTGGCACGGGCGTCGTCCTTGAACTTCTTCAGCTTCTTGGCCTCGCCGAGCTGAAGCGCGTCGTTGACGACATAGGTGAAGGCGCGCTCGAAGCCGGCGACGTGCGTACCGCCGTCGGCCGTGGGGATGGTGTTGACGAACGACATCAGCGTCGTGTCGTAGCCCTTCACCCAGCGGAAGGCAGCCTCTACCTGACAAGCGCGCGAGACGGTCTGCATCTTGCCGTGTACCGGGACGACCTCGTCGTAGGTGCCTTCCCCGACGACGGTGACGACGTCGGTCAGCGAGTCGCCCACGGAGAGGTGCTCCACGTAGTCGACCAAGCCGCGGCGCGAGGTGAAGGTCTCGGGCGGCCCCGCGTCCGGCCGGTGATCGACCAGGGTGATGGACAGACCTGCGACGAGGAAGCACATCTGTCCGAGCCGGTCCCGGACCTGAGCGGTCGTGATGGTGGCCTCGCCGTCGAACAGGTCGGTGTCCGGCCAGAATCTCACCCGCGTGCCGGTGCGTGCCTCCGGGACCTTGGCCACCCGCTCGAGCTCGTGCGTCTTCACGAAGCGGTCGCCTTCGTAGCGGCCTGCCTGCTGGCGGACGAAGGTGAGGCGCCAGCGGACCCCCTCGCGCTCGACCTCGGCCACGAGCTTGGAGGACAGCGCATTGACGACCGAAGCGCCGACCCCGTGCAGACCGCCTGAGGCGGTGTAGGCGCCGCCGCCGAACTTGCCGCCGGCATGCAGCTCGCTGAAGACGACCTCGAGCGCGCTGACCCGCTTTTTCGAGTGTCGGTCGACGGGGATGCCGCGGCCGTCGTCCACGACCTCGTAGGAGCCGTCACTGTGAAACGCCACGCCGATGTTGTGGGCATGACCGGCGGCAGCTTCGTCGATGGCGTTGTCGATCAGCTCCCAGAGGAGCTGGCTGAGACCCTCGGCACCCGTGCCGCCGATGTACATGCCGGGGCGCTTGCGAACCGCCTCGAGGCCCTCGAGCATCTCGATGGCATCGGCGCCATAGCGGGCAGCCGTCTTCTTGGTTGCCGCCATGGGCGCTACCACCTCACCTTTCCTGCACCCAGCACCCGCCGGGCAGTGCTTGTCGACGGGCCGTCTCGCCGGGTGAGCGGGACTGGCACCGGATGTGGCTGCGTATCGGCCTTGGTGGCCTCGTCCACCTGAGCGAGCGAGCACCAGAGGTCGGGCGTTTGCGCCACGACGGCAAGGCGCAGCTGGCCATCGCCCGGGCGCAGCTTGGTCAGGCGGACGCCGATGGCGGCACGACCCTTGCTGGGGATCTCGTCGACCGCCGTGAGCTTGGCTGCGTCGTTCTCCGAGACGGTGAGGACGACGCCGCCCTCAACGGCAGCCCCCGCGGCCACCACCCGAACGCCGGGGCGCAGCTTCATACCGGCCACGCCACGAGCGTTACGTCCCTGCATCGGGATGGCATCGGCGGACGTACGCAGCGCTTGGGCGTCACTGGCGACGAGCAGCACCTCGACCCCGGCCGGCAGTAGCAACGCGGCCATCACACGATCATCGTCCTCCAGGCTGATCAGCCCGGCGCCATCCCGCGTCGCGGCCAGCTCCTCCCCGGAAAGGCGCTTCAGCACGCCGGATGCAGTGGCCAGCAGCAAGGGACCCGCCGTGGGATCGACCAAGTCGATCACCTTCTCGCCCGGCAGTACGGAGAAGAGCTCGCTGGTGGCCGCTCCGCGACCCCTGCCCGACACCTCAGGCACTTCCAGGGCAGTTATGCATAGCGCACGGCCCCGATCGGTGACCGCCAGGACCGTCCGACGGTTGGAGGTGTGGACCTCGCCCACCAGGAGATCGTGCCGACCTAGCCGCCCCCGGGTCGACGAGCCGGTGTCTTCGAGCTCGCGACCGACCAGCCCGCTGGTGGACAGGGTGAGCACGCAGGGGTGGTCGCCGAGCTCGAAGCTCTGAGGTGCCGAGGCCGCAGTCAGCCGAGGGGCTTCCTCGGCCGTGGCCAGTCGGGTGCGCCGAGGCGTGCCGCGCTTGTCGGCCAGCTCTGCGAGCTCGGCATCCACGATGGCCCGCTGTCGCTCGTCGGACCCGAGGATGCCCTCGTAATCAGCGATGTCGCCTCGCAACCCGGCCAACTCGTCGACCAGCTCCTGCCGCTCGAGGGCCACGAGCCGGCGCAACATCATGTTGAGAATGGCGGTGGCCTGGATGTCGGTCAGGGCGAACTGGCGCTGCAGCGCCTCGCGGGCGGCATCGACCGTTGCCGACCGCCGAATGATGCGGATGACCCTGTCGATGTTGTCGAGCGCGATCAGCAGACCCTCGAGCACGTGCGCCCGTTCCTGGGCCTTCCGGAGCCGGAAGCGCGTGCGACGAACGACCACCTCGAGGCGATGGTCGAGGTAGAGACGGCAGAGCTCGTAGAGGCCCACCGTGGTGGGCACGCCACCGACCAGGACGACGTTGTTGATGCCGAAGGCCTCCTCCATCGGGGTGAGCCGATAGAGCTCGGTGAGCACCGCCTGGGGGTCCGACCCCGTCTTGCACTCGATCTGGATGCGCATGCCCGACTTGCGATCGGTCAGATCCTTGACGTCGCTGATGGCGGAGAGCTTGCCGGACATGACCAGCTCGCCGATGCGACCGATCACTCGCTCGGGCCCGACGTTGAAGGGGAGTTCGGTCACGACGATGCCCTGCCGACGCGCCGACACCTGGGCCACCTCGGCGCGGGCCCGGATGCGAATGCCTCCGCGGCCGCCGTCGTAGGCCTCGCGCAGGCCGCCGTCGTCGACCAACACCCCTCCGGTGGGGAAGTCCGGCCCGGGCAGGATCGCCATCAGCTCGTCGAGTGAGGGCCTGCTCCGGTGGTGCAGCACCGCGGTCAAGACCCTGCACACCTCGACCAGGTTGTGGGGCGGCATGTTGGTCGCCATGCCCACCGCGATCCCGGAGCTCCCGTTTACCAGGAGGTTCGGTAGGCGGGCCGGTAGGTACTCCGGCTCGGTTCCCTCGCCGTCGTAGGTGGGACGGAACTCAACCGTCTCCTCGTCGAGCTCGCCCAAGAGGTCCATGGCGGCCTCGCTGAGGCGGCACTCGGTGTAGCGGGGCGCGGCCGGCGGATCGTCCAGGGAGCCGAAGTTGCCATGGGGATCGATCAGCGGCACGCGCATCGAGAAGGGCTGACCGAGCCGGACCAAGGCCTCGTAGATGGCGCTGTCACCGTGGGGGTGGTAGTTGCCCATGGTCTCGCCCACGACCTTGGCCGACTTTCGGTAGGGGCTGTTGGGACGGAGCCCCATCTCGTTCATGGCGACGAGAATGCGCCGCTGCACCGGCTTGAGGCCGTCACGCACGTCCGGCAGCGCCCGCGCCGTGATGACCGACAGCGAGTACGGCAGGAAGCTCTGCCCGAGCTCATCGGCCGCGCTGATGTCACGGATCTCACTGGCGATGGGGCTGCGGCTCGTTCCGGCCACCTACGAACTCCTCCCGGGCCCTACCGGCCGGTTGGTACACAACAAGCTTGCAGGGGGAAAGGGCAAGCGTACCCGAACCCATGTTCGATGTTCAACCGTTCGCGAGGTTCTGGCCAGAGTGACCTCCATGAGCGGGCCACGGAGAGTCGCCAGCCAGGCCGGCGACCACGCGCTCGCAGGTATGGCCCGAGTTGTAGACGTTCGACGACCTGTTCCGGTGGATGGGCGCCCGTCGAGCAAGGGATCAGGCGCTCCGTGTGGTCGGGAGCCGGTTCAGCGGAAAGGGTACGGTGAGCGCGGAGTCGTCCTACCCTCGGCTGATCAACAGGCCGAGGCCAACGCACCAGGGGAGCAACCATGGCAACGCTGCCTGCCATCTCGTTGGCCGCCGTCCCGGGCCGCCGTCCGCCGATCGTAGAGGCAGCTGCCGAGGCCGAGCGTAGAGGCTTCTCGGGCATCTACTGCCCGAGTCTCGGGGACGCCATGGGGCTCTGCCTGTCCATCGCGCACGTGACGAAGACCATTCCCTTCGGCACCTCGGTACAACCGATCTACCTGCAGCATGCCGCCCAACTCGGCGGCCAGGCCTCGTACATCAACGAGATCAGCGGGGGACGGTTCCGCCTCGGCATCGGCGTGAGCCATGGGCCGGTCCACCAGCGCCTGGGCGCATCCGTCGGCCGGCCACTGTCGGACATTCGTGAGTACGTCGCCGCGCTGCGCAAAGGCGAGTCGGCCTCCGGCCCGCTTCCCCAGATCGTGCTGGCCACCCTGCGCGACAAGATGGTGGAGCTCTCGGTCGGGATCAGCGAGGGCGCGGTCTGGGCCAACGCCTCTCGGAACGACATGCCCCGCTCGGTGGCCCGCATCCCTGAGGATCGGAAAGCCGCCGGCTTCTTCGTCGGCAACATGATCCCGACCGTCATCTCCGATGACCGCGAGGCCGCCGCCAATCGCAACCGGGCCACGCTGAGCGGCTATGTCGCCCTGCCGAACTACCGCAACTACTGGAAGCAGGCGGGTTACGAAGAGGAGATGACCGCCATCGAGCAGGCGGCCGAGAAGGGTGAGCGGGACAAGATCCCCGGCCTCATGACCGAGCGATGGCTCTCGAGCTGCACCCTCTACGGCTCTGCGGCCGAGGTGCGTGAGGGTGTCGAGGCCTGGTTCGATGCCGGCGTAAGCACTCCGATCCTCGTGCCGTCCTCTGTGAACGGCGGCCAAATGGTCGCCATCCGAGAGCTGTTCGACACCTTCGGCTCGTAGCGAGCCGAGCGATGGCTCAGGCTGACGCCGCCTCACGCGGTGGCGCGACGGACGCCAGGAACGTCGGCCGACCCTCGCCTCCAGCGTTGGGCGCGGCCACCCGGGCCACGGTGACACCGTTGTCGAGCTCGACCCGGACCTCCACGGCCGTGCCGGTTCGAGACGTGTTCTGCAGTAGTTGGGCGAACTCCAACAGTGTGGCCGTGGCCTGCGAGAACGGCCCCAACCCACCGGGGGCGTCGACGAGCTCGACGAGGGCGGCCGCCGCACGGCTGATGCGGGTCGCCACCCGTTGCTCGACCTCTTTCAACATGGCGGCTTCGGCCGCCACGGCCATCCGCAGTCCGTCGAGTGAGCGCTCCTCTTCCGCGAGTTGCTGGCGACCGACGACGATGATGGATTCGGCCTGGGCATGGCCGTCTGCGACCACTTCGGCGGCGCGCGCACGGGCGTCTTCGATGATGGCGTCGCCGGTCTGCTTGGCCAGGTGGACCGACCTGGTGAGCTCATCCTCGAGCAGCTCGAAGTGGTGGAGCCGGCTTTGCAGCTCGCGGATCTGCGCCTGCGCGGCCAGATTGGTGGCCTCATAAGCAGCGCGTTCGCGCTCGATGCGGTCCAGGTACGGACCGACCTGGTTGGGGTCCCAGCCCTTGCGGACACGGTCGAACGGTGGTCGAGCCTTTGTGACCCCGCCGCTGACGTCTCCGGACGGCACCCCGCCGTCGTTGCTGCGCATGGCTGAATGCTTTGCCACGATCACCACGTTCTGCCGTTGGGTCGTCACAGCATTGTTCCATGTCGATCGCCGCGATTGCTGCACAGCGCAGACGAGCCGCCACAGACTGCAGCCGTTAGGCAACGAACACGCGCGGCATGCAGACCCGTTTACCTCGCTAAGTGTGGGCTTCCTTGCACATCTCGTGCTGGCAGCCGTCACCGAATCGGCATCGGAACGTCACGCAGACAGCGGTCACAAAGGCCGCATTCGCCCGGGCAGACCGCACCCGCCCTGGCAGAAAGGTCGTCAGCCGCCCATGAAGATCTTCCACTGGTCGATCGACTTGAAGCGGTAGACATAGTTCGACGCCCGCACCTCACCCATCGGGGCGGACGGGTCCGGCGCATACAGGTGACCCGGATAGAGCACGGTGTCGTCGGGGACCTTCGCCAGCCGCTGATTGAGCGAGTAATAGAGCGCTTCGGGATCGCCACCAGGCAGGTCGACCCGCCCGCAACCCTCCAGGAACAGGGTGTCGCCCGCCACGAGATGTCCGTCCAACAGGAAGCACTGACTGCCCGGTGTGTGGCCCGGTGTATGGATCAGCTCGATGGGGATCTCGCCCACCATCACGGTGTCGCCGGACTCGTGCTGCACGAGATCGGCGGCCGACAGCCCCGTGACCTTCATCACGCCGGCGGCCTCGGCGCTCTGCACATGGACCGGGACCGGTGCACGGGCCATGAGCTCGGCCAGACCCGAGATGGCATTGCCGAAGATGTTCCCGCCCACGTGGTCCTGGTGGTAGTGGGTCGCCAGCGCGCCGACCAGGCGCATGCCGTCCTGCTCGACCACGTCACAGATGCCGTCGATGTCATAGGCGGCGTCCACGACGAACGCCTCCTTCGTCTCGCGGTCACCGATGAGATAGACGAAGTTGACCATCTGGCGGGCCATCAGATCGCCGCGGGCGATGTCCCGGCCGGACAGCAATTGCCTGAAGTACAGACGCGAACTCATCTCACGAGTATCGCGGGTGCCAGCGCTCGATGGGCGTGGCCAGGGTGACCGCGTCCCGGCCGAGACATTGGGAGTCAGGGAGTCACTTCGGCGTCGTGCCACGCTTATTGTCGAGGGCGCCCTCGGTGTCCGAGACGCACAACGTGTCCAACAGGAACGCGAGCACGAAGGCTTCGTCTCGCCAGGCGTCGTAGCGGCCGGAGGGGCCCATGTGCCCTGCACCCATCTCGGTCTTCAACAACAGGCGATTGTTGTCCGTCCGAGTCGCCCGCAGCTTGGCCACCCATTTGGCCGGCTCCCAGTACGACACCCGGGGATCGTTCAAACCGGCGGTGACCAGCATTGGGGGGTAGCCCTTTGCTTCGACGTTCTCGTAGGGTGCGTACGACCGGTTGTAGTCGAAGTACTCCTTGGACTCGACCGGGTTGCCCCACTCCTCCCACTCGAGCACGGTGAGCGGCAACGACGGATCCAAGATGGTGTTCAGGCAGTCGACGAAGGGCACCTCGGCGATGACCGCGCCGAACTGTTGAGGGGCCATGTTGACCACCGCGCCCGTGAGCAGCCCGCCGGCGGAACCGCCTCGGATGGCCAGCCGATCGGGCGACGTCCACCGCTCGGCGCACAGGTGACGGGCGCAGGCGACGAAGTCCGTGAACGTGTTCTTCTTGTGCAGGTACTTGCCGTCGAGATACCAGCGTCTGCCCATCTCGCCGCCGCCTCGCACATGGGCGATGGCAAACACGAAGCCCCGATCGAGCAAGGACAGCCGCACGGACGAGAAGTACGGGTCCATGGAGGACTCGTACGAGCCGTACCCGTAGAGCAGCGCCGGTGCCGAGCCATCCCGGGAGAGCCCGCGGCGGTACACGACCGAGATCGGGACCTCCACGCCGTCTTCCGCCGGCGCCCACAACCGCTCGGTGACGTAGTTGGACGGGTCGTACCCGCCCAGCACCGGCTGCTGCTTGAGCAGTCGCCGTTCGCGGGTCTCGAGGTCGTACTCGAAGACCGAGGACGGCGTGATCATCGACTGGTAGCCGTAGCGAATGGTCGAGGTGGCGAACTCGGGGTTGGCCGACCCGGTGGCCGTTCCGACCGCCTCGGGCTGGTCGATCAGGTGCTCCGCCTCGTCGGCCAGCCGACGCACGCGGATCTGCTGCAGACCACCGGACCGCTCGAACAGCAGCAGATGATCGGCGAAGACGTCGATACCGCTGAGCTTCACGTCCGGCCGATGCGGGATGACCTCCCGCCAGTTGGCCCGTGCGGGGGCGTCGGCCGGAGCTTCCATCAGCTTGAAGTTCTCGGCCCCATCCGCGTTGGTGACCACCAGGAAACGGCCGTCGTGGTGCTCGAGCCCGTACTCGACATCCTGACAGCGGGGTTCGACCACCCGGAACGGCTCGGTGGGACGGTCGGCGTCGAGGAGCCAGCACTCGTCGGTGACCTTCGAGCCCAGGTGCAGGACGAGATACCGCTCGTCCTTGGTGAGATCGATGCCGAGGAAGAAGCGCTCATCGTCTTCCTGGTACACCAGCTCGTCGGCGGAGGCCGGTGTGCCCAGCCGATGCCGCCAGAGCTGGTAGGGACGCATGGCTTCGTCCGGGCGGACGTAGAAGAAATGCTCGTTGTCGGCCGCCCACGCAGAGCCGTAGTACACATCGGCCACCTCGTCAGGCAGGTTCTCGCCACTGTCGAGGTCTCGGAACCGCAGGTGGTAGCGCTCACCGCCGCTGGTGTCCACGCCGTAGGCCAGCAGATGGTGGTCAGGCGACATGTCGAACACACCGACCGAGAAGAACTCCTGGTTGTCGGCCTCGACGTTCTGGTCCAGCAGCACGTGCTCGGCCTGGTTCTCGTCATAGCGCCGGTCGTCGCCCACTGCTCGGCGACGGCAGGAGATGCTGTACTGCTTGCCCTCCTCGGTGCGGGAGTAGTACCACCACGGGCCCTTGCGAACGGGCACGGAGAGATCGGTCTCCTGTATGCGAGAGCGGATCTCCTGGAACAGGCGGTCCCGCAGGCCCTGCGTGTGCTGCATCTGGGCACTGGTCCAGGCGTTCTCCGCCTCGAGGTAGGCCAGCGTGTCCGGGTCTTCGCGGTTGCGGAGCCAGGCGTAAGGGTCTTCGGTCGCCTCGCCGTGCACCCGCCGCACGGAGGGCACGCGTTTGGCGACAGGGGGCTCGCTCGGCGTGGCGCTCACAGGCGCAACGCTAACGGCCCGCGCCGCGCTCACGGGGAAGCGCGCACCGCGCCGGCCGCGATGGTCCCGACCTGTCTGACCTGGAGCGAGCGCGAGATTCGCTTGCAGGGCTCGCTGAGCGGAGAGGGCCGCGCGACGGGCACGCAGCTTTGCCGGGGCACGGAGGCGTCGGGAGGCCCTATCCGCCCATGTCCTAGGTCGGCCCTGATGCGAACCACCAGCGGAGCAGCGTCCGGAAGGCCGCGTCGTAGCGGTCGTAGTGGTGACGCAGGGCTGGCCCGGGCCAATCGGGCAGGAGGAGCTCATCGGGCAGGAGGGGGTCGGCCTGGAAATGTCGAAGCACATCGGCCGACAACACGAAGCCAGGCGCCAGTGCGCCGGTGTCGCCGGCCTCCAGCCTGCCGACCAGGTGGTCCAGGCGTGCTTGAAGCTGGCGCGCCCGCTCGGCCCAGGCATCGAGGTCCCACAGATCGGCGGGCCGGGCCTCGCCGTCCACTGCGGTCACATCGAAGCGGTGACATTGCGCGGCCAGGATCTCGGCGGCCGTCGGCAGCCGGTCGGGGTCGAGGTTGGCCGGCCGTAGCCAGACCGCTTCGCGCAACTCGGCGAATCGCAGGGCGGCCGCCGCCGATCGCAGGCCCGCCCGCTCGACGGCCGGGCGACGCCCTTCGCGCACGACCGCCATCCACCATGTGCCCGGCCAGGGCAGAC
>JAXDQG010000625.1:0-6563 GCA_034667945.1 Acidimicrobiia bacterium
TCTCGCTGGACCTCGTGGCCTCCCGGAAGCCGAAGATGGTGATCGACCCCGGCTGGGCCGCGGGAGCCGGGCTGACGTTCTCGCCCGCGGTGCGCGCCGGGCACCACGTCTTCCTCTCAGGGACCACCGCGTTCGACTTCAGGACCCGGTCCGTGCACTCGCCCGGCGACATCGCTGGTCAGGCCCTGTTCGTCTACGAGCAACTCGACGAGCTGATCCGGCTCGCCGGCGGGCACGGCTTGGCCGACCTGGTAAAGACCATCGAATACGTCGCCCCGGCGGCCACGGAGCGCTACCGCGACGTCGGGCCGGTACGCCAGCAGGTGCTGGGTCGGCCGCTGCCAGCGGCCACGGGCGTCCTTGTGGGCTCGTTGTTGCAGCCTGACTGGCTGATCGAGGTCGATGCGCTGGCGGTGATCGATGTTGCTGACTGATCACGTTGCGGACCGACGATGTTGCTGACCGACGATGTTGCTGACCGATGAGGTGTGGTCGTGGCTGGGGCGCACGGCGAGCTACCGGGCGTCGGAGCCCCTGGGGCAGGCGTCGATTCGCTACTTCGCCCTCGCCACGGGCGACGATCCTGACCGCTGGGACGGTGTGGCGCCGCCGACGCTCATCTGTGAGACGTGCCAGATCTACGGAGGCTTGGCTCGTCACGCCGTGACCGGCTATCTCGGGCACAGCTGGGAGCTGCCGTTCGCCGTCCCCACCCGCCTGGTGCGGGGAGGGAACGACTACACGTTCTTGCGGCCGGTGACCGCCGGGGACCTGATCGGCGTCACGTGGACACTGGTCGACCTGGTCGAGAAGGCGTCTTTCGTCGTCGCCGAGGCCGAGGCTGTGTACAGCAACCAGTTCGGCGTGCGGCTGGCCGTGAACCGTGAGACCTCGCTGCACCAACCGGTGCCTTCTGGGCAGTCCGGAAGTGATGCGACCGGCGGGCCCGGGAAGCGGGCGGCGCCGTGGGACCTGTCCACCCGGCCGACCGGCGAGCTGCCGCAGCCGAAGGACCTGGTGATGCCGCTCGATGCCGCAGACCTCATGGCCTACGGGGCGGCGACGTGGGACTGGCATCGGCTGCACTACGACGCGACCTACTGCCGGTCGATCGGGCTGGACGGGCCGATCGTCGACGGCCAGCTCCTCGGGGCGTTGCAGGCCCGTCACGTGAGGGACTGGGCGGGTCCGAACAGTGCGTTGCACCGGCTGTGGTTCCGGAATACCGCCATGGTCCGGCCGGGGGACGAGGTGCGGGTGGAGGGACGGGTCGTGAGGGCTGCCGGACCGCTCGTCGAGCTCGAGCAGCGGGCCTGCGTGAATGGGCAGTTGGTGGCGGTTGGCGGGGCTGAACTCGTGCTGCGCGTGGGCTGAGGCGGTGGACGTTGCGGAGAGCCCGATTCTCACTCTGCGCGGTCGCCCGGTGACAACAAACACATCCCCATCGAATTCGCTGAACCGTGCGTAGTCCGTCGAATCGACATCGAATCGATGCGTACAAGCGAAAGATTCGAGTTCGAGGTGGCCGGTCGTAACTTCGCAGTGGGCGGCGACGACCACTTTGCGTGGTCAACGCCACCGAAGCGACGAATCACAACCCACCGATAGCTTGGCCCGACTAGCCCACACTCCAGCCGACCCCCAGCCCACCCCCAGCCCGCGAGGCCCCATTGGACACCTGGCCCCCACCCACCGACGAGCAGGCAGAGCTCATCGACCTTGTCGCCCGCCTCGGGCGCGAGCGCTTCGAACCCCGCGCCCGCCGCTGGGACCGTGACGCCATCTTCCCCACCGACAACTACGACGACCTACGGGCGGCGGGACTCCTCGCCCTCTGCATACCGAAGGAACACGGCGGTCTCGGCGCCGACCTTCGCACCTACTGCCTCGTCGCCGCGGAGCTCGGCCGTTGGTGTGCCACCACCGCCCTCACCTTCAACATGCACTCCTCCGCCATGCTGTGGTCGGGACCGCTGGCTGACGAGGTCGAGATGACCCCGCCCGAACGAGCCGGACACAACGAGCGCCGGGCCAGGCACTACTGCCGGGTCGTCGACCAAGCAGCCCTCTACGCCCAGCCCTTCTCCGAAGGAGCAACCAGCGCCTCGGGCCGCGACCCGTTCGGCACGACCGCCACGCCCGTCGAAGGCGGCTGGCTGGTCAACGGACGCAAGGTCTTCGCCTCTCTCTCGGGCGCTGCCACCCACTACGGCGTGCTGTGCACGGAGACCGGCGCCGGTCAGGAAGAGCTGGATCCCCGCAACACCCTGTACGTGGCCGTCCCGGCCGACAGCCCGGGCTTCGCCATCACCGGCGAGTGGGATCCTCTCGGCATGCGTGGGACGGTCTCGAGAACCCTCGAGTTCCACGACGTCTTCGTTCCGGATGGCGAACAGCTCCTGCCGCGCGGCGTCTACTTCCGGGCCGCCATCGAAGGGCCGTACATGTTCTTCACACTCGCCCCCACGTACGTGGGCCTGGCCACCGCTTCCGATGAGTTCACGGTCGACTACCTGCGTGGTGAAGTCGACGGCGAAGCGCGCGTGCGCCGAAGCTCACCCACCAAGCAGCTCGCCGTGGCAGAGATGCGCATCAAGCTCGAGCAACTCCGCTCCTTGTTCGACCGGGTCATCGCCGAGGCCCACGTCAGCCCCGGTCGCGACGAGCGGATCCGCATGCTGGCGGCCAACTACACGATCATGGAGGGGGCCAACGACCTCTGCCGCCTGGCCATTCGCACCTGTGGCGGGCACAGCATCCAACGCCGGTTCCCACTCGAGCGCTACTACCGCGATTCGCGCTGCGGCTCGCTGATGCTGCCGTTCACGGCAGAGATCTGTCTCGAGCGCATTGGCCGCGACGCTCTCTATCAGCCCGGCGAGCGCGACTGACGCGCCCCGCCTGTACCGCGCCGGCCAGGTCGCCCTTCGGCGCCCGCGAAGCCCATCGACACGCAGCGGGCGTCGGAATGTAACCCGACGTTGATGGAACGTCGCTAGGGGTAATCACCCGTTCACAACACCTGTGGTTGGTGTTTCACTACGCGTGACGACTGTCCCCAGACCGACATGGGGCGCGGTTGCCAACTGCTCGTCGGGTGGGTCGACGGACGACGTCCTGTCACCCGCCGGCTCGGGCGGGGTCGATTTCGGCGGGGTCGTCCACGCGGTGCAGCGCGGCGACCCGATGGAGGACGCACGCGGACGGTCCGGGCGGAGCGACGGTCGAGGAGAGCAGTCCCCTGACGACAGCGGTTGGAAGCGGAGAGAGCTGGGGTCAACTCCATTCCCGACGACGTTGGGTGGTGGCAGCGCTGGCTTCACTGTGCCTGACGGCGCTGTGGAGGCAGGCGCCGGCCGGAACGATGGCCGCGTCCACCCGAGGCATCGTCGGGCTCGGCGCGCCCGCAGCCGGCATGTGGGCCGCAACCGCGCGGGCGATCCACGGGCGACGACACGAGCGGGCCGACTGGGCCGCGCTGGCCCTCTCAGTCCTCGTGGGTGGGGTCCTACTCGGGGGACGCAGCGCTTTGAGCGGCCGCGCTCCGCAGCTGCACGTTCTCGCCGCAGTCGTCGCGCTCGTCGTCGTTTTGCGCGTCACTCATCGCTCCGTCGGCAGCAATGCCCGTTTGGCGCGCATCCATGCTGTGCTCCCAGCGCAGGTCGATGTGTCCATTGCGATCGCCGGGCTCACCGCCGCGGCGATGGCGCTCCTCAACCACCGTCTGGCCGGCGAGTCCCCCGCCGCAGTGAGCAACGCCACGGAGTTGGTCTGGGGTGCGGGAGGCGTGCTGCTCGTGGCTGCCGCCGGCCGGCTGCAACCCACCGTCAAGGCCCCCACCCGCCCGCTTGATCGAACACCCCGACCGACCAGCGACCGCCTCTGGCCACTGGTGAACCTGTTCGCCGGACCGGCCATCGGCGCCTGCAGCGCAGTGGGCGTGCTGGGCAGCGGTCAGTTCAACGGTACCGACATCGGGCCGTTCAGCCCCGTGCTGGCCATCGTCACCCTGGTCGTCGCGAGCGCCCGGTCGACTCATCTGGTCTCGCAGGTCAAGGGCCGCCGTGATTCGGGCGAGGGCCGCACCGACGCCCTCACCGATCTGGCCAGCCGACAGGCGTTCTACGAGGGGCTCCGGCGCTCGCTCGCCGACCGCGATCCCGCCGATGGCCTGGCGGTGCTGGTCATCGACATCGATCGCTTCAAGGAGATCAACGACTCGTTGGGCCACGTCTCCGGCGACGAGCTCCTGTGCCACATCGCCGACCGCCTGGCCGCGCACCTCGAACCGGGCGAGATCCTGGCCCGGCTCGGCGGCGACGAGTTCGGCCTTGTGCTCGTGGGCAACGAACTGCGGGCCCGGGCCACCGCTCGACGACTGAGGCGGGAATTGGACGCGCCCTTCCTGGTCTCGGGCCTGAGCCTCCGGGTGGAGGCCAGCGTCGGCATCGCCCTGTGGCCGACGCACGGAGCGGCGGGCGAGCGGTTGTTGGCCCGGGCCGACATCGCCATGTACCGGGCGAAATCGGCTCGAAGCGGCGTGGAGGTCTTCCGTTTCCAGGGGGACGACCCGAGCCGTGAGCGGCTCGCCTCCATCGAGGCCCTGCGGGCCGCGCTTCCACGCGACGAGATCCGCCTGCACTACCAGCCCAAGATCGACGTCAGCAGGGGCGACATCGTTGGCTTCGAGGCGCTGGCCCGTTGGCGCCGCCCGGATGGGCGAATGATCAGTCCGACCATTTTCATCCCGTTGGCCGAGCATGCGGGCTTGATGCCCGACCTGACCCGGGTCGTTCTGGACGGGGCCCTGCACCAGATGGCCGAGTGGGACCGTCGAGACGTGCGGGTCGGGTCCATGGCGGTGAACGTCTCGGCCACCTGCCTGCTCGATCCCGGGTTCCCGGCGATGGTGGTGGAGGCGCTCGGCCGATCGGGAATCGGCGCGACCCGCCTGACCATCGAGATCACCGAGGACACCGTGGTGGGCGACCCCGAGCTCTGTGGTCGGGTGCTGTCGATGCTGCGACGCGTGGGGGTACGTCTGTCCCTCGACGACTACGGCACCGGGTATTCGTCGCTCAGCATGCTCCGACAACTGCCCCTGGACGAGCTCAAGCTGGATCGCAGCTTCGGCCTCGCCGCCGACCTCGACCCACGAGCCGGGGCCATCGTGCGCTCGACCGCCGCCCTGGCCCGCGACCTCGGCCTGACGCTGGTAGCCGAGGGCATCGAGACCGCCGAAACCATGGCCTTGCTGCGGGAATGCGGGTGTCAGGTGGCGCAAGGCTTCCTGTTCGCCACCGCCTTGCCAGCCCACGAGGTGGAGGAATGGCTGCTGCGCCTGCCGGAGCTCGGCGAAGTCCGTGCCAGGGCAGAAACCGGCTGAGCGGCAGCAGCCGCGCCGGACCGCACATCCGGACACTTCGGACAGGTCCGAACGAGCACAGGCGGCCGGCCCGCCGGCAGGTCGTCGACGGGCTCAGGTCGCGCCGGGGAGGTCGTCGAGGCGCTGGAGCCGCCCGGGTCGGACGGCCAACGCCACGCCAGCGGCGCACAGCAGCAGGCCGGCGCCGGTCACGGTCACGCGCAGCCCCAAGTGGGCAGCGGACCAGCCCTGCAGGAGCCCGCCGATCGAATAGGCGAGCGTGAAGGACATGACCCGGGCTGCCATGATCCGGCCGCGGAACTGGTCAGCCACCAGAACCTGCACGGCGGTGTTGGTGGCGGAGATGACCGCCAGGAACCCGGCGCCTGCCAGGAACAGGGCGACGAAGCCGAGCGCGAAGGAGCTCGACACCCCGAAGAGCGCGCAGGACAGGCCGTACGCGGGCAGGACCCAGCGGACGATGCTCGCCCGGCGCAAGACCGCGTCCCAGCCGCTGATCAGGGGCGCGGCGATAGCTGCCCCGATTCCCATGGCGGCCGAGAGCACACCGAAGGCCACCTTGCCGACGTGGTACACGTCCTCGGCGTACACCACTGTGAACTGCGTGACCGGGTTGCCCAGAAAGGCGATCAACGCAGCCACCATGATCGAAATCTCGATGCCGGGCTGAGTGCGGGCGTAGCGCAGCGCGCTGGCGAACTGCCGCACCACGCCGCGCTCGGCCGCCCGGAGGCGATCCATCGTGTCGCGCTGGCGCATCACCACCAGCGCGAGCAGCACGAAACCGAAAGAGATGGCGTTGAACAGGAACGCAGCCCCCGCACCCAACGTGGCGAGGACGATGCCGGCCGCGGTCGGCCCGAGCGCCCGGGCGGCGTTGAACTGCAGCGAGTTGAGCGTCACAGCCGACAGCAGATCCGCCCGGGGGACAAGCGCCGGCACGAACGCCTGCCAGCTGGGACTGTTGAGACCGGTGAGAGTTCCGCTGACCGCCACCAGCGCCAGGATCAACGTCGGACTGTGGGCGCCGATGGTCCACGCCACCCACATCATGAACGCAGCCACAGCCATCAGCGTCTGGGTGAAGATCAGCAGCCGCCGCCGGTCGAATCGGTCGGCCATCGATCCGCCGGTCGGGCCGAAGAGGACGCCGGGCAGGAACTGGGCGAAGGTCGAC
>JAXDQG010000626.1:0-6775 GCA_034667945.1 Acidimicrobiia bacterium
GGGAGGCCCGATCCGCCCATGTGACAGCGGAGAGGGCCGAGCGACGGGCGCCGAGTTTTGATGGGGCACGGAGGCGTCGGGAGGCCCGATCCGCCCATGTGACAGCGGAGAGGGCCGAGCGACGGGCGCCGAGTTTTGATGGGCACGGACGTCGGTCAGCTCAAGCGCTCGATGATCATCGACATGCCCTGACCGCCGCCTACGCACATGGTCTCCATGCCGATGGTCTTGTCGTGCTCGGTCAGGTTGTTGATCAGCGTCGACATGATGCGGGCGCCGGTCATGCCGAAGGGGTGGCCGAGGGCGATGGCGCCGCCGGACACGTTCAGCTTGTCCCAGCTGATCCCCAGCTCGGCAGCCGAGGGAATGACCTGGGCCGCGAACGCCTCGTTGATCTCGATCAGCTCGATGTCGTCGATGGTCATGCCGGCCCGCGCCAGGGCCTTGCGGCAGGCCTCGATGGGCCCGAGACCCATGATCTCGGGGTTCAGGGCGCTCACCCCCGAGGAGATGACGCGAGCCAGCGGCTTGATCCCCAGCTCACGGGCCCTCGTGTCCGACATCAGCACAACGGCGGCGGCCCCGTCGTTGAGGGGACAGGCATTGCCGGCGGTGACCCGGCCGTTGGGTCGGAACGCCGGCTTCAGCTTGGCCAGGTCTTCGGCCGTCGTCTGCGGACGGGGGCCGTCGTCGGCCGACACCACCCGGCCGTCCGGCAGGGTCACGGGTGTGATGTCCTTCTCGAAGAAACCCTGCTCGAGCGCCCGCCCGACCTTCTGCTGTGTCTGCAGCGCGTAGGCGTCCATCTCCTCGCGGGTCACCTTGCAGGTGTCGGCGACGTTCTCTGCGGTCTGGCCCATGGCGATGTAGATGTCGGGCAGTCCGTCGGCCGGCTCCCACGGGCCCCGGTCGCCGTTGGCGCGCTCGGCGGAGCGGGCCTCGGCCTGGAGGAAGCGGGGGTTGGTGGTGTCGGGGAGCGAATCGGAGTTGCCCTTCACGAACCGGCTGACCGTCTCGACGCCGGCGGCGATGAAGGCGTCGCCCTCACCGGCGCGAATGGCGTGGGCGGCCATGCGGATGGTCTGCAGGCTCGACGAGCAGTAGCGGTTGACGGTTGTGCCCGGCACATCCGGCAGGCCGGCGAGGATCGACACGACGCGGGCCATGTTGAACCCCTGCTCGCCGCCCGGCAGGCCGCAGCCCAGGATGAGGTCCTCGATCTCGGCCGGTGGAAGCTGGGGCACCTTGGCCAGCACGGCCTGGATCATCTGGACGGACAGGTCGTCTGGGCGCATGTCGACCAGTGAGCCTTTGAAAGCCCGGCCGATGGGGCTGCGAGCGGTGGCGACGATGACGGCTTCCGGCATGGCTCCTCCTGGGGTGGCGGCTGCTGCGGGTCGGGTTGGCGGTGACGGACAGAACGGTGACGGTCAGCGGCGACGATACGCAGGGAGTGTGACAAGTAGGGAGGGTCGAGTTCAGTCAGGCGGTTGCGTCTCGACCTCGGTCTCGGTCTGCCTCTTCGAGGCGGATCGGGGCGCGGGTCGCAGGTCTCGGGCGGTGAGCGGCTCGCCGCACTCCGGGCAGACCATGGTCGGTCGGATGACCTTCTGACACGAGCGATGCACCAGGCGAACCGGCGGCCCCGTCTCGTCCGCCAGCCATCGGTCACCCCAGTTGATCAGCGCCACCAGCACCGGGTAGAAGTCGATGCCCATCTCCGTGAGGCGGTACTCGTAGCGATCGGGGCCCTGCTGGTAGAGGACGCGTTCGAGGACGCCCCGGTCGACCAGCGTGGACAGTCGGTCGGACAAGATGTTCCGCGCGATGCCGAGGTCCCCCTGGATCTCCTCGAAGCGGCGCAGGCCTTGGAAGATGTCCCGCAGGATCAGCGGGGTCCACCATTCGCCGACGATGTCGAGCGAGCGGGCGATGGAGCACGAGAAGTGGCTCACGCTGGAGCGCTTCACGGAGAAGCAGCGTAGTCCATTGCGAGAGGAAACTGTGCCGGGGCGAGTGTGACACCCGGGCTTGGACATGCAGCCGCTCGGCCTCCTCGATGCTCGGCCCCATGCTTCGCAGGGTCCTCACATCCGCTCGGCCCATCCGGCTGAAACATTTGGCGGATAGGCCTCCTCGGTGCTCGGCCCCATGCTTCGCAGGGTCCTCACATCCGCTCGGCCCATCCGGCTTTAGGCTCCCGGTTCGTGGTGTTCCTGCACGCACTGTCCCTGGTCATCGGCCTCGGCCTCGCCGTTGTGGTCGTCGACTCGGCGGTGCGCACCTTCGTGGTGCCCCGTGGCACGGTCTCTCGCCTGACCCGCTTGGTCTTCTCGCTCAGCAGACGCTTCTTCGAACTCTTTGCCAAGCCCTCGCGCACCTATCGCCAGCGCGACCGGGTCATGGCGCTCTATGCCCCGCTCACCTTGTTGGCGTTGCCGGTCGTCTGGTTGATCATCCTGTTGGTCGGCTTCGCCGCGATGTTCTGGGGCTGGGAGGGCGGCGCTGTCGGTACGTCCGTGCGCTTGTCGGGATCTTCGCTGCTCACCTTGGGCTTCGAGCGTCCGGCGCATCCGGTTTCGGTGGCGCTGGTGCTCAGTGAGGCGACCCTCGGCCTTGCCGTTCTCGCCCTGCTGATCAGCTACCTGCCGACCATGTACGGGACCTTCTCTCGGCGTGAGGCGATGGTCACGCAGCTGTCTGTCCGGGCGGGCACCCCGCCGGCCGCGGTCGAGTTCCTCGAGCGGGCGCACCTGTCCGGGTTCCTTCTCGACCTCGACCGTTTCTTCGAGCAGTGGGAGGGCTGGTTCGAAGAGGTGGAGGAGACCCACACGTCACTGGGCTCGCTCAGCTTCTTCCGCTCGCCCAACCCCGATCGGTCGTGGATCACGGCAGCCGGCTGCGTCCTCGACACCGCCTCGTTGCGGCTGGCGATCCTGGACATCCCCTATTCGGCCCAGCCGGCGGTGTGCATCCGCTCGGGCTACCTGGCGCTGCGAGCCATCGCGGCCATCTTCGACCAGCCGTTCGACCCGGATCCCCCGCCGGATGGGGTCATCTCGATCGCCCGAGAAGAGTTCGACGACGTGCGTCGGCGTTTGGCCGCCTCTGGCTTGCCGCTCAAGGCCGACGTCGAGCAGGCGTGGCGCGACTTCCAGGGTTGGCGCGTCAACTACGACGAGCCCCTTCTCCGTCTGTCTGCGCTGTTCATGGCGCCCTACGCGCCGTGGTCGTCCGACCGCTCGCTACGTCGCCAGCTCCCCCGGGTGATGCGTCGGAGCCCGCGTCGGGTAGGTGACTCCAAGGGGAGCTCGACGACGTCATTTCGTGGCCGCGAGCCCGAGTGATGCACCGTCCAACTCATCGCCCGACGGTCGCCGCGGGAGCGCCTGAATGCCCTCCGCGGTCCGTTCGCCCTGCTTGGCGCACGCCACTAGCGTGGCCGCATGGCCGGCAACTCCTTCGGTGCCCGCTCCGCCCTGCAGGTTGGTGGACGGAGCTATGAGATCTATCGCTTCTCCGCTCTCACCAAATTCGACGTCGGACGGCTTCCCTATTCGCTGAAGGTGCTGCTCGAGAACCTGCTGCGCTTCGAGGACGGCATCGCGGTGACGGCAGCCGACGTCGAGGCCCTGGCCGGTTGGGATCCGGCGGCAGAGCCCGACAAGGAAATCGCCTTCACGCCGTCCCGGGTCCTCATGCAGGACTTCACCGGCGTCCCCGCCGTGGTGGACCTGGCGGCTATGCGCGACGCCATGGCGTCGCTCGGGGGCAACCCCGAGAAGATCAATCCGTTGGTGCCCGTAGACCTGGTCATCGACCACTCCATCCAGGTCGACCATTTCGCCCGGCCTGACGCCTTCGACCTGAACGCCTCCCTGGAGTTCCAGCGCAACCGCGAGCGCTACGAATTCCTCAAGTGGGGTCAGCAGGCCTTTCGCAACTTCTCGGTCGTGCCGCCCAACACCGGCATCTGCCACCAGGTGAACCTCGAGTACCTGGCCAAGGTGATCGCATCACGCGACGGCGTCGCCTTCCCCGACACGCTGGTCGGGACGGACTCGCACACGCCGACGGTCAACGGGATCGGCGTCGTGGGCTGGGGCGTGGGCGGCATCGAGGCCGAGGCCGCCATGTTGGGCCAGCCCATCCCCATGCTCATCCCGCGCGTAGTGGGCCTCAAGCTGTCGGGCGCGCTGCCCGAGGGAACGACGGCCACCGATCTGCTGCTCACCGTGACCGAACTGCTCCGCGGACAGGGCGTGGTGGGGAAGTTCGTCGAGGTCTTCGGGCCGGGCGTGGCCGCCGTGCCGGCAGAGAGCCGGGCGGCCATCGGCAACATGTCCCCCGAGTACGGGTCGACCATCACGATCTTCCCGATCGACGACGTGACGCTGCGCTACCTGCGCCTGTCTGGACGTACCGAGGAAGAGGTCGCCCTGGTCGAGGCCTATGCCAAGGAACAGGGCATGTGGCACGACCCGCACCGCGAGCCCCTCTTCTCCCAGCAGGTCGAGCTCGACCTGTCCACGGTCGTGCCTTCCATGGCCGGACCTTCCCGCCCGCAGGATCGGGTCCCGCTCGACCGGGCGAAATCCATGCTGCACGACTCGCTCGATGCCGCCGGGGCTACGCCCCACCCGACGCAGGTCACCATGAGCACCGGTCAGGAAGTCACGCTCGACCACGGCGCGGTGACGATCGCGGCCATCACGTCCTGCACCAACACGTCGAACCCGTCGGTCATGTTGGCGGCCGGCCTGGTCGCCCGCAAGGCAGTGGAGAAGGGCCTCACCCGCCAGCCCTGGGTGAAGACGTCGCTGGCACCCGGCTCGAAAGTCGTCATGGATTACTACGAGCGGGCCGGCCTGACCCCGTACCTCGAGAAGCTGGGCTTCGGGCTCGTGGGTTTCGGCTGCACAACCTGCATCGGCAACTCCGGGCCGCTCCCCTCCGAGATCTCCGCCGCGGTCAACGCGGCGGGGCTGTCGGTGGCCGGCGTGCTGTCGGGCAACCGCAACTTCGAGGGCCGCGTCAACCCCGACGTCCGCCTCAACTACCTGGCCTCGCCGCCCCTGGTGGTGGCGTATGCGCTGGCCGGCACCATGGATTGGGACCCGTACAACGAGCCCATTGGGGAGGGGAGCGACGGCAAGCCGGTCTTCCTGAAGGACATCTGGCCGACCACCGCCGAGGTCGCCGAGGTGGTCGAGCAGTCGGTGAAGTCCGAGCAGTTCGTGCGGAACTACGGCCACGTGTTCGAGGGCGACAGCCGCTGGCAGGCCATCGCCATTCCCTCAGGTGACCGTTTCGCCTGGAATGACGACAGCACGTACATCGCACGTGCCCCGTACTTCGACGGCATGCCGCCCGAGCCGGCGCCGCTGACCGACATCGTCGGCGCCCGGGTGCTGGCCGTTCTGGGCGACTCGGTGACCACCGACCACATCAGCCCGGCAGGCAACATCCGGGCCACCGCTCCTGCGGGGCTGTATCTCCAAGAGCGAGGCGTGGAGCCGGCGGACTTCAACCAGTACGGCGCCCGTCGCGGCCACCACGAGGTGATGATTCGCGGGACATTCGCCAACATCCGCATCCGCAACAAGATGCTCGACGGTGTCGAAGGCGGGTTCACCAAGCACCTGCCCGACGGGACCCAGATGCCGATCTACGACGCGTCGATGGCGTATCAGAGCGAGGGCGTGCCCCTCGTGGTCCTCGCCGGGAAGGAGTACGGCTCGGGGTCGTCGCGCGACTGGGCGGCCAAGGGAACCGCACTGCTGGGCGTACGGGCGGTCATCGCCGAGTCGTACGAGCGCATCCACCGGTCGAACCTCATCGGCATGGGCGTATTGCCCCTGCAGTTCGCCGAGGGCGAATCAGCAGCCTCGCTGGGGCTGACCGGTGACGAGGTCTTCTCGGTGGCCGGCCTGGCCGGCGAAGAACCGCTACCCCGCTTCGTCAACGTGCGGGCCGATGACCGGTCGTTCACCGCGCGGGTCCGCATCGACACGCCCACCGAAGAGGCGTATTACCGCCACGGTGGCGTGCTGCTGTACGTGCTGCGGCAGCTGCTGGCCGCAGCCTGATCGACCGAGCGGCGACGGCCCGATCCGCCCAAGGTTTCCGGTCGACGAAGGACGCTCAGCGGTACACGCCGGTGTGGCCCAGGGAGTAGCGGCCCGGCTGGGGGTAAATGGCCAGCCCATGAGCCCCCGCGCCGGTGCGAATGCGCTGCATCAGTCCACCGGTGCGCGTGTCGAACACGTAGACCTCACCGTGGTGCCGGCCAGACAGCCACAGCTGGGTCCCATCAGCGGAGACGCCACCCATGTCCGGACTGCCCCCGCCGGGGATCGGCCAGTTCGCCTCGACCTTGCGGGTGGCGAAGTCGATGACGCTCACCGAGCCGCCCAGGCGGTTGGACACGTACAGCTTGGTGGTGTCCCGGCTGGGATAGAGGCCGTGCGCGCCCTTGCCCGTGGGGAGGAAGCCGATCTCGTGCAGTTCCCCGGGGTCGAGCAGGATCACGCCGTGGCGGGCCTGGTCGGCAACATAGAGAACAGTGGCGTCAGGTGACATCTTCACGTCGATCGGCTGCACGCCGACCCGGACGTGACCCACAAGCTTCCGCTCGACCAGGTCGATCTTGACGACGTAGCCGGAGAACTCGCACGAGGCGTAGAAGTACCGGCCGTCGGGAGAGAAGTCGCCGTGGTCGACGCCGGGGTAGGGGACCGAGATCGAACCCGACAACGCCCAGGTCTTGGGGTCA
>JAXDQG010000627.1:0-8296 GCA_034667945.1 Acidimicrobiia bacterium
GTCCGTGCCGGACGCTCCATCCTCGACGAGCACGACTTCGGTGAAGCCCGTGATCGCATCATCTTGGGGCGACGAGAGGGTTCCAACGTCCTGCTACCGGAGGAAAAGCGGGCCGTGGCGGTCCACGAGTCGGGACACGCGCTGGTCGCGGCGTATTCGAGCAAGGCTGATCCGGTGGCCAAGGTGACGATCCTTCCCGCGGGCCAGGCGCTGGGTGTAACCGAGCAATTACCCCTCGTCGAACATCACCTCTACGGCCAGGACTACCTCCTCGAAACGCTGAGCGTGTACCTCGGCGGGCGCGCCGCCGAGCTGGTGGTGTTCGGTCAGGGCTCGACCGGTGCTGCCAATGACCTGGCCAAGGCCACCGACCTGGCCACCAAGATGATCCGGGAGTTCGGCCTTTCCTCCGCCCTTGGCCCCATCGGCTACCCGAGCGGCGGGTCGGTCTATCTCGGCGGAGATGGCGCAGCGCTGTCGAGTCGACCGTTCGCCGAGAGCACCCAGGCGGCCATCGATGCCGAAGTGCAGAAGCTGGTGCGCGACGCCGAAGAGCGAGCCGCGGTGGTGCTCAAGGATCATCGTGATGTGCTCGATCGCCTCGTGGAGGCGCTGTTGGCCAAGGAAACGGTGGACGGCTCCGAGGTCTACGCACTCGCAGGCCGGGACGAACCCGGAGGCGGTCAAGGCCGCACGGTCGCCCCAGATCTGGCTGTGGCGGCCGAAGTGGACCGGTAGCGGCCATGCGCTCGCCACCGGGATGGCCGCCGGGGCAGCTTTTGCGGCTTCAGCGGGTGGCGGAAGTGGCTCCGTAGCGACGGTCTGTCGTCTCGCCTCGCAGGATCTCCAACTCGGCAGCCAGCGCCCTGCGTCCGGCCTCGGCTTCGGGATCGTCCGGTTGGTAGGCCAACTCCGTGGCGTCACCGGCCACGCGAGTGCCGATCAGGTACCGGGGCTTGGAGTAGTCATAGGGGCGGGCCCGGTGGAGCACGAACCGGTTGTCCCAGAACAGCGTGTCACCCGGGGTCCAGTAGTGGGTGTACACCCGGCGCTCATCGGACACGACGAAGTCGATCAGCGACTTCAGCAAAGCACGGCTCTCGGCCCGCTGGAGGCCGGGGATGCCGAACGCGTGGCGACCCACGAATAGGTTCGGGACGCCCGTTTCGGGATGGACCTTCACCAACGGCCGCAGGTAGGCCTCGCCGTGGTACACCGTGCCGTAGATGCCCTCGCCGTTGGACTGAGGAAAGTCACCCAGGTCGTTTGCCTGGGAGTAGACCGTCGAGTGGTAGGCGCTCAGCCCGGCGATGCGATCCTTCGTCGCCTGGTCCAGCGCGGCGTAGGCCGCACGCTGGTCGGCCAGCTCGGTCTGGCCGCCCCCCTCCGGGATGATCACTCCAGACAACATGGCGCATTTGCTGCTGACCGGCTTGTAGGTGGAGTCGGTGTGCCAGGTCTCGTTGCCCACATTCGTGCGCATGGTCTGGGTGTCGACGTCGAAGATCTCGCCCAGGGTGCCGTCTTTGTGCTTGCGCTGGTTCGACATGGGCTGCCCGCCGAACTCGAGCTCGCCCCAGCGCCGGCCGAAGTCCGCGCTCGTCTGCTCGTCAAGGTGTTGGCCCGGGAAGATCAGGAACCCGTGCTTCAGGAACGCCGAGCGGATGGCGGCGAAGTCGCCATCGCTCATGGTCCTGAGGTCGACCCCGGTGACCGTCGCCCCGAACGTCTTGCCCTCCATCGGCGTGATCGTGATGTCCCCCATGAGCGCGATGCTATCCAGGCTGACGAGGTCCTTACCGGCCGGCTCGCTTGCTAGGCGCGGAGCCAGACCGGGGAGGCCACGCCCGGCAGCTCGAGGAGCACGTTGCCATCGAGGTTCAGCACGGCGGTCGCGCCGTCGCCGGCCCGGGAAACGACGTCGGACGCCACGATCGACGTTCCCGAGGGCGAGAACTGCGCGGTGAACCATCCGCTGTCGCTGATCTTGCGAATTTCACCATTCGCGCGCAGGAGGTACCCACCGAGGCGGTTGCCGGCGTCGACATTCACCACCGCGAGGCCGTTGGGACCGTCCGCGAAACCGTTGCCGTTGGCCGGTCCGCCGAGCTGGTCGCGGAAGGTACTGACCTTCTTCGCGGCGGCATCAATGGCGTAGGGCGCAGATTGCGGTAAGGGACTTGCGTTCCACAGCACCGGTCCGGCAATGCGAGAGAACAGGTCGCTACTGCCGCACGTTGGTGCTTCATTCGCCTCTATCCGAACGTGACCGACCTCGTTGCCGGCAAGATCGAACAACTGCAGGTCGAGCGTTCGCTTGTCGCCCTGCATCTCCGAGCGGATGAGCACGTCGGGGCGGACTGGCGGCAGGCACCATTTCACGCGCGAGGCGGCCTTGGGATCAGGCGGCCGCACCAGGGACCGTTGGCCGGTCGGCACATCTATGAGGTCGACCCCACCATCTACGGCGACGAGCGCGATGGTTGGATTGACCCAGCCGACAAACGTCCCTCCGGCCCCCGCTAGCCGCCGTACAGTTCCGGTAGCTCGGTCGATGGCAACGAAGAGGAGGGTTGCCGTTTGGGGGTCGAAACCGCTGAGGACGGCCAGGCCACCACCGGGCGCAACGGAGCGACTGGTCGCATCGAGCTGCGGAGCCGGCGCATTGAACACGAGCGGAGTGCGCTCGGCGCCCGCTTTGGTGGGACCGATGTGCCCGGGCTCGACGCCGGCGCACTCGGGGGTACGTTTCGACAGGTCGATGAACCATTCACCGTCGGCCGACACGGTGCGATCGACGCAAGGCTCGAGCCGCGTCATAGTCCAGGCACGCAGGTCGACGGCGAACTCAGTGCGATCGTCGTTGTCGGAGCGATCCACGACGTAGTAATCGACTCGCGGCCCGTCGAACCCGAAGTTCAGTTGGAGCCCCGCTGCCTTCACGCGCTGCCCCACGAGCAGAAACGTCCCGTTCCGTGCGTTGAAGAATGCGGCCGGGCCGCCCGATACCGAGCTTTCCAGCTGCAGGTAGACGACATCGGGCGACAAGGTCGGAAACAGGGCTGCCACCGGCGCAGGAGGCTCGACGGTCCTGCGGATGCCATCCGGCGCGACCACGACGAGTCGGTCGTATACGCGCTCGTTGGCATCTACGCCGCGAGGACCTTCGAGACCGACGATGTAGCCGTCCTGATGACCAATCGACACGTAGGGCACCGGTGTCGGGAGCGTGGACGCCGTGGCGGGAGATGACGACGCCTCGGTCGCAACGGAGGTAGCTGCGCCAGACACCGTGGAGGCCGAATGCGAATCGCCGCCGGTGCAGGCGACACCAGCCGCCGCCCAAAGCGCCAGGAGGGCCAACAGCACCCGGGTTGCTCGCACCATCTTCAGGGTAGGAGCCTCGTCCGAATCACAAACTGGGGGTTGCCAGCATCAACGCGCTTCTCCACGCGGCAGCCGGGCGGAGAATGGCCGTCGCGCCCCCCTTGCCTGAGCAGCCAAGCTCAGCCCGCGGTCCAGCCGCCATCTGCCGTGACGATCGCTCCGGTCACAAAGGATGCCTCGTCACTCGCCAGCCACGACACCAGTGCGGCGATCTCATCTGGCTGGGCCATGCGCTCAGAGATGTTGTGGAACTTGCGCAACCGGTCTAGACCCCAGTCGCTGCGGGGGTCCTCACGAGACACGATGTTGGTCCGCACGCCCCCCGGACAGATCGCATTACAACGGACGCCATCGGCGCGATACGTCCAGGCGATCGACCGGGTGATGCCGACGACTGCGTGCTTGGAGGCCGTGTAGGCCAGACCAGACGCGCCGCCCCCGAGACCCGCTATGGAGGCGATGTTGATGATCCTGCCGTCCTTGCGAGCCTGCATTCCCGGCAAGACCGCACGGCACACGCGCATTACTGCGGTCGTGTTGACCGCGAGCACGCGGTCCCACGTGGCGTCGTCGACCTCGTGTGCCGGCAAGAACGAGTCATTGATGCCGGCGATGTTCCCGACGATGTCGATACGCCCGTGCGCATCGAGCGTCTGACCCACCAACGCGTCAATCGCAACCTGATCGGTTACGTCGCACGCGGTGAACCTCCCGCTCGGAACGTTGGCCTGGGCGGTCGCCACCGCGTCCGGCTTGACGTCACAGCCCACCACGACTGCGCCCTCCGCTTCGAGGCGGATAGCGGTGGCCAGGCCGATCCCCGAACCCGCCCCCGTGACGAGTGCAACTCGACCGTTGTGACGTGTGCTGTCCATCGTCCGAGTCTCCCACCCCGCGTTGGAAGCCGGGCGGAAGGGTGCACCACGGCGGCGCTCAGCCGGTGGTGACCAAGGCGGGCTCTTGGCGCCGCACCAGTAGGAACGTCCCCATGGTGGCCACGAGCAGCAAGATCCCGAACGCCGCGTTGCCGAAGTTGACGCCGTCGTACCCGAAGAGCGTGTACAGCGCGCCCGAGGAGACGCCTGCCACCGCGCCCGAACCGATCATCGCCAGGTCGCCAACCCCTTGCACACCGACCCGCTGCTCGATGGGGAACTGGGCCACGATCAGACTGGACGCCGCCACGACGCCGAACGACCAGCCCATCCCGATGAGGAAGTTGCCCATGAAGACGCCCAGCACGCCTTCCGGTGGCGTGACTGCCGCCCACACGGCGCCCCAGGTGCACAACCCGCCCGACAGATACAGCATCGGGTACTGCCCGAAGCGGTCGGTCAGGCTGCCCACGAGAGGCGAGAAGAGGTACATGCCCCAGATGTGGAAGGCCATCATCATGCCGATCAGGCCCTGGGAGTGGCCGCCGTCGTCCATGTGCAACGGCGTGAGGGACATGACGCCAACCATCGTGACCTGACTGACGACCATGGCCGCTACGGCCAGTCGGGCGGCGGGGTTCGACCAGATGAGCGAAAGGGATTCCCGGGCCCTCGGCTTCTCGACCGGTGAGGCGCTGGACATCCGCCCCAGGCCCTGAGCCACCTCCAAGGGGTCAGGGCGCAGCTTGAACTCCACGATCGCCGCCGCCAGCAGGAACATCAATCCTGACAGCAGATACGAGCCGCCCTTGGCTGGTAGCCCCAGCTTCTCGCCGATGTCACTGGCCGCTCCTGAGACGACCGAGCCTGCGGTCGAGCCGATCACGGTGGCCCAGACGATCACGCTGATGGTGCGCGCCCGTCGCTCTTCCGCCGCCAGGTCGGAGGCGGCGTAGCGGGTCGCCAGGTTGGCCGCATTGCCAGCGCCTGCGCCGAGCACGCCCAGGCAGAGCAGGGGGTACGACCGGGTGATTGCCGCCAGCAGCGCGACGCCGGCGCCGCACGTGCCGATCAGGTAGCCGGTCCGTAGGCCGATGCGTCGGCCCCGTGTGCTGGCCATCCGGGCGAGCGGGAACGCCGCCACGGCGGACCCTACGGACAAGAAGGCGGCGGCCACGGTGGCCAGCGGCTTGCTGCCGGTGAGGTCCTTGGCCAGCAGCGCGGTGACGATGTAGGTGGCGACGAGCCCGACGCCTCCCGACGCCTGGCTCGTCAGCAGCACCCGCACAGTCCGCCGCTGGATCTCCTCGACGTCGTCTCGTCCGTACACGGGCGCGCCCGAGGCCGCGCCTTCGTTGACCATCCCCCTTGCCATGGGTTCAGTTTGCCTCAATACAGACGGCGCCGTCGCCTAATCAGTCTTTGAAATTCAATCAGGGGATGGGATCGAAGCGTCCGGGACCTCGCGGCCTCGGCAGGTCGGGAGCGTCTTGAAGGTCACAGGCGCGGAGCGCCTCATGCCGGATCACGTCTTCACGCTGCGGACTTGGATGTCGATCCGGCCGCCGAGGTGCAACGAGCAGAAGCCGGAAAAAGACGTGATCTGATCTGCATCGCGGACAAGTTCCTCGCCGGGAGCGACCCGGAACGGGCCGACCGCGTGCGGTTGATCGTCGAGGTTCACCACGATGAGCTTGTCGCGCAAGCCGAGTTGCAGATCGGCCGGCAGGACATCGACGGCCTCGCCCCGAGCCAGAGCAGCAGCCGTGCCGCGCGGGATCTCGTAGCGAAGGACCTGGCCGTCGGGCTGGGAGACCAGCCTGCTCAGGACCAAGGGCACGACCACGAGGGCGAGCCCGGCGATGACGAACGCGGAGATGACCCGACGACGACTCCCCCGTGCCTCCAGCGGCGTTACCTGGTCCCTCACGCGGCAGACGGTACCGCCGGGAGCAACCGCCCAGCACCCTGTCTCGTGTGTCGCGGGCCGCACCAACCGGCGAAGCACCTCACCGCGTCGGGCCCTGACTGCCCTTACCATCCGAGCCTGACGTGACATCGGTCACATCATCTGGAAGGCTCCCTCTCGGTCGGGCGAATTACCACAGGAAATGCTCATCAGGGGGGAACGTGCAACGACTTCGAATTCATGTCGTACTGGCGTGCGCAGTGGCGCTCGCACTGCTGGCCACGGCCTGTGGCAGCAGCGATTCCAGCAAGACGAGTTCAGCGACCACGGCGGCAGCCGCCTCGGTCACCTCCGCGGCCGGCGCCACGACTCCTCCCGCCACCACGCCTACGACCGTCGGCCCACAGCCTCAGTCGCTCGAGCAATGGGAGGCGCTGTGGGTCCAGCAACGTGCCACCAACATCAAGCGCATCAAGGACAACCATTGGGGCAAGTCGGCGGATGGCAAGACCCTCACCGGTTCCAATGGCTGGACGGTCGACCTGGGCAAGTGCCCCGGGGGTTGGTCGGACACGGAAGGCGTGACAGACACGACGATCAAGATCGGCCAGTCGATCTCCCAGTCCGGTACGTACGCCGATTACGGCAATCTCGGCAAGGCCATCGGCGTGCTGTTCGGCTACTACAGCGACCAAGGCTTGTTCAAAGACGCCAGTGGCAAGGTCCGCAAAGTGGTCTACACGCAGCTCGACGACGGCTACGACGCGGCGCGTGCCATCCCCAATGTGGACGAGCTGCTCGACTCCGAGAAAGTCTTCGCCGTCTGGACTCTGGGCACGCCGGCCACGCTGAAGACCTACGACAAGATCAATCAGCGATGTGTGCCCCATCCCATGGCGATGACCGGCCACGCCGCCTGGGGTGACCCAGTGAACCATCCGTGGACCACCGGCGCCCCCGCGCCGACCTACAGCACCGAGGCGATTCTCTGGGGTTCGTTCCTCGAGCAGCGCATCAAGGAATTTCCTGCCGACCGCAAGGTGCGCATCGCGTCCATGGTGCAGAACAATGACTTCGGAAAGTTGTACGACGGATCGTTCAAAGCGTTCCTGGCCCAGTCCACCGTGTTGAAGGACAGGGTTGATTACTTCAGTGAGGCGATCGAGGCGCAGGCGCCGACGGTCACCGACCCGATGACGACCTTGGCGGCCAAGAAGCCAGACGTGTTCATCACCATGTTGGCCGGAACGCAGTGCACGCAGATCATCACCGAAGCGGCGCAAAATGGCATGAAGGCCATCGCCAAGTACCTGTTCCAGCCGCAAACCTGCCCTGGGTCGACGTTCATCAACAAGGCGAAGGTTGGCGGCGACGGCTCGGCCGGCGAGGGTTGGTGGATCGTGAACTCGGGCATCAAGGACGCCAAGGACCCGACCCAACAGAGCGATCCGTACATCACCTGGTTCAACAACCTGCTGCGCTCGAAGGGCATCGATCCGCTGTCGTCCAGCAACCTGGGTCTGGGCGCGACCTACGCCTTCCCGGTCATCCAGGCGATCGCCATTGCCGGTCAACTCGATGGCGGACTGACCCGAACCAACTTCCAGTTGGCCTTGCGCTCCATGGACATGACGTCGGCCATGATGCTTCCCGGCGTCCGTCTGCACATGGACGGACTCAAGGACGCCTACATGGTGGAGGCCGGTCAATTCCAGCAGTGGGACGCGGCCAACCAGACCTGGGCGCCGAGAGGTGCGATCCTCGACCTCGATGGACAATCGAAGCTGTGCGCCTGGGACCAGGCAACCAGCCAATGCAAGTGAGCCGGTGAGGCCCTGGCCGGTCTTCGAGCTCACTGCAGTCGAACTCGAAGACCGGCGCGGCTGTCGGGTCGTTCATGTCCTGCCCGGCCACAACCTGGACATGCACCGCTGCACAACGGAATGTGCCACGACTCTGTAGCCATGTTCGGCCTCCACAGCCGCCTGACCGAGCGCGACCCAGGTCCCCCGGGCCCAGCACCGCAGACACTCGGGGCAGACATGGATCCATCCCTCACCCGGAGCACCTCTCGCCCGTTGCTCTCGCAGGATGCTGCCATCGACCGGGCAGGCGGTGCGGTGGC
>JAXDQG010000628.1:0-10822 GCA_034667945.1 Acidimicrobiia bacterium
CGGCCAGAAACCGTACGACCATCTCGACGCGTTCGAACAGACCGGCAACCAGCGAGCGGAACGTGACCTGACCGGCCCGCTGCACTTCGTCGGCCACCTCGACGATGGCATCGACAACGCTGGTGCGCACTGGGGTCACGTGATCGAGCGTCACGTGTGGGACCGGCTTCGGGGCGGTGGCTTTCAAGTACGCATCGCGCAGTGCTTCGGCCGACACGCCTTCCAACACGTCGGGCGTCACATCGTGGAAGCGCTCGTCAGGTCCGACCGTGCGGGGCGCGCAACGACCCGCTTCTTGCGCTCGACGTTCGAGCACGTGGGCGACGTCTTTGAAGGTCTTGCACTCGAGCAACCGGGCGAGCAGCAGATCGCGCTGCTCCCACAGTTGCAGCTCGTCATCGAGGTCGGGATCGTCCTCGTTGGGCAGCAACCGCCGGGTCTTCAGCTCGACCAGGGTCGCTGCGATGAGCAGGAACTCGGTGGCGACCTCGAGCTCGCAGCGCTGCATCTTGCCCAACTCGACAAGGTACGCATCGACGATGTCGGCGAGGCGCACGTCGAACAGCTCGACCTTCTGCTCGAGGATCAAGTGCAGCAACAGATCGAAAGGGCCCTCGAACACCGAGGTGTGCACCTCGTACGCCACAACAGCAGTGTAATTACACGGCTCGGCCGAAGCAACGCCCCGGCGAACGGGCGCGTGCCACATCGGCCGTGTCATGCACAGCACCTCGTGTTCGGCGCCCGCCCCGCCACAGGTGACCTCTCAGTCCGTCAGTGCTCGTCCCAGTGACCGGCGTGCGCCGCATGCCGGTGGCCCTCGTGCAGGTAGTCGATGTGATCGCCATGCTCCACGGCCTGGTGGCCACAGTCCTCGCCGTGGTTGTGGGGGTGATCGTCGTGCTCGGCGTGGCCCACCTCGCATTCATCCCAGTGGCCGTCGTGCTCATGGTGGGCATGACCATCGTGGATGTAGTCGATGTGGCCCTCGTGGTTGACCGATGCGTGGCCGCAGTCGGGAGCGTGAACGTGATCGTGGTCGGAATGGGTGGTGTGTTCGCCCATCGGCACTGCTCCTTCGGATTGTGGTCTCACGGCAGCGAACAGGGAGCGCCCGAGGCCATGGTTCATCCTTACCCACCTGGCGCTTGTTACGGTCATCGGCTGCCGGACGAAGGGCACCGGGCGCCGGGTGCCAGGCGCCGGGCTACGAACCCGTTGGGGGCAGGTCGGCCCACGTCGGTACGATCGCCGATCTATGCCTCGCGTGCTCTCGGGCATCCAGCCCACCGGCTCACCTCATCTCGGCAACCTGTTGGGGGCGGTGCGCAACTGGGTGGTCGATCAGCACCGGGCAGATTCGTTCTTCTGCGTGGTCGATCTCCACGCCCTCACCGTCCAGCAGGATCCCGCCGAGCTACGGCGCGCCACCTTGTCTTTGGCCACCTTCCTGACGGCGAGCGGCCTCGATCCGGACGTCTGCACCTTGTTCGTCCAATCCCACGTGCCGGCCCATACCGAGCTGGCATGGGTGATGGAGTGCACGGCCGCCGTCGGCGAGCTGCGCCGCATGACGCAGTTCAAGGACAAATCCGACCGGGTCGACTTCATCTCCGCCGGCCTCTTCACCTATCCCGCCCTCATGGCGGCCGACATCCTGCTGTACGACACCGACCGGGTACCGGTTGGCGACGACCAGCGACAGCATCTCGAACTGGCGCGAGACCTGGCCATCCGCTTCAACTCACGCTACGGCCCCACCTTCACCGTGCCCGAGGCTGCCATTCCGCCGGCCGGCGCTCGCGTCATGGACCTGCAGAACCCCACCAGCAAGATGTCGAAATCCGCCCTGTCGCCGCAGGGCACAATTGATGTCCTCGAGGACCTCAAAGCGGTCGAGCGCAAGATCAAGCGGGCGGTGACGGACACCGAGACCGAGGTTCGCTATGACCCCGTGGCCAAGCCCGGCGTGTCAAACCTGCTGTCCATTCTGGCGGCGACGACTGGACGCGAGCCGCAGCAGGTGGCTGCCGACTACAGCCAATACGGGCCGCTGAAGGCCGATACCGCAGCCGCGGTGGTGGAGTATCTCCGGCCCATCCAACAGCGCTACGCCGAGTTGTCGGCCGACCCGGAGGCGATGCGGGCCGTACTGGCCAAAGGGGAAGAGAAAGCCATTGCGGTCTCGACCCCGGTGCTCTTGCGAGCCCGGGAAGCCATCGGGCTTCTCCCCCGCTGAGCTGCTGCCCCCGGCAAGTCGAGGCCGGGCTGGCAGCCGGGCCGCTCAGGAACGATCCGCCCTCGCAAGGAGCTCGGCATCGGTGGTCGGCACGATGCCGGACCGCTTCGGCGCGGGCAGATGGTGCTCGCGCGTCCACGCCACCACTCGAGGATCCGCGCCGGCATCGGCCAAAGCGGCCGCCCCTCGCTCGGTGTAGGAGAGGTAGGCACCAAGACGGCCGGGAACCCGCCGGACGTCCAACAACTCGAGGATCGTGGCCACGGTCCGCCCGGTCACTCCCAACGACGCGTGCGCCTTGCCCACGTCATGGAGCAACGCTGCGGCCATGAGCCACGGCGGAGGGGACGCGCCGTCGAAGGTCGAGGCCACGGAGCGGGCAACCGCGATGGTGTGCCGTCGGTCGACAGGAGGCTGCGAACGCCACAACGCCTCTTCGGTCGGCGACAGCCAACCGGCGGCCCAGGCCTCGTCCGACACCGACGGCGTGCCCGGCCACAGGGTCTGCACGAACCGCTTGACCAGGTGCGGAACCTCCCGGAAACCCCGGCTCACGTAGCGAAGCGCTGGCCCGCCAAGAGCAGGCCGATAACGGTCTTGGCGTCGGTGATCTGCCCGGAGGCGATAAGCGAAGGAACGTCCGCCAGCGCGAATCGGGCGACTTCGAGGTAAGACTCCTCGACGCCCTCGCGGGCGACGGGCACCTCGGACAGACCGGTGGCCAGGTAGAGGTGCGTCCGCTGGTCCGTCATGCCAGCTGCATTCTCGAACACAGTCAACAGCTCGTAGTGCTTCGCCGCCAGACCGGCTTCTTCAGCCAGCTCGCGAGCTGCGGTTGCTTCCGGCGCCTCGCCGGGGATGTCTCGGAGCCCGGCCGGGATCTCGGTCAGCCAGGCGCCCAGCGCCGGACGGTACTGGCGGAGAACGACAGCTTCAGGCCCACGCGGGGTCTCGTCCACCGGTATGACGGCCACAGCACCCATGGAACGCACGACATCACGGCTGAACTCTTCTCCGGCGGGCCCGCGAAATCGGGCCTCGACCAGGTGCAGGACCCTGCCTCGGTGAAGTGTCCGCTCGCCTAGCGCCTCGAAAGCCGGTTCATCGAACGCCCCGCCCGCGCCGGCTGAGGACGTGTTCGACGCGGCGGGGGGCACCGCGGTCACCGAGCTGCGAACTCGGGCAGCACCGCGTCTTCGAACTCGGTGGCCGTGTCGGCCGTATCGGCGGAATGCGGCGCGGCAGAGCAACCGGCCCGCCGCTCGAGAGCGGCTTTCACCAGGCCCAGGAACAGTGGAGCGGGGCGCTCGGGCCGGGACTTGAACTCGGGATGGGCCTGGGTCCCCACCCAGAAGGGGTGCGAGCGAAGCTCGATGAACTCGACCAGGCGACCATCGGGGGACACGCCCGAGCAGAGAAAATCTCCGTCATCGAAGCGGCTGCGGTAACGGGGGTTGAACTCGTTGCGGTGGCGATGACGCTCGGAGACCACGGTGGCGCCGTAGGCGTCGGCCACCGTCGAGCCCGCCTGCAGCTGGGCGATATAAGCGCCGAGCCGCATGGTGCCGCCCTTGTCGGTGACTCCTCGTTGGGAATCCATGAGGTCGATCACCGGATGCGGGGTCGCGGGGTCCATCTCGGTGGAGTTGGCGCCCGCCAGCCCCAGCACGTTGCGGGCGTACTCCACGGTCATGACCTGTAGCCCGAGGCACAGACCCAGGCACGGCAGACCGGTTTCGCGCGCGTAGGTGGCCGCGGCGATCTTGCCCTCGATACCGCGAGGACCGAACCCGCCGGGGATCACGATGCCGTGGAGCCCGGCAAGGCGCCCCCTGGCCAGCAGGCCCTCGATCTCTTCGGCCTGGATCCACTCCAGACAAATGCGGGCACCCAGGGCGAAGCCTGCGTGGTTGAGCGACTCGACGACCGACAGGTAGGCGTCCGGCAAGCTCACGTACTTGCCGACCAGCCCGATGCGTACGGGCACCTCGGCCCGTCCGATGCGGGCGACCAGCGTCTTCCAGCCTGACAGGTCGGCCGGTCGGCCCTCTGCGAGGCCGAGATGCCGGCAGGTCACCTCGTCGAGGCCCTCTTCATGCAGCACGAGCGGGATGGCGTAGAGCGAGCTGGCGTCCGGGGCGTTCACCACCGCCTTGAGGGGCACGTCGCACAGGTCGGAGATCTTCCGCTTGAGGTCCACGGTGATCGGCCTCTCAGACCGACAGACGATGGCGTCCGGCTGGATACCTCGGCCCCGGAGCTCGGTGACGGAGTGCTGCGTGGGCTTGGTCTTCAGCTCGTGGCTGGGCCCGATGAACGGCACCAGCGTGACGTGCAGGTAGAACACGTTCTCGCGGCCCACGTCGAGGCGGATCTGCCGGATCGCCTCGAGGAAGGGAAGGATCTCGATGTCGCCGACAGTGCCACCCACCTCGGTGATCACCACGTCGACATCGTCGGTGGCCAACTCCTGGATGCGACGCTTGATCTCGTCGGTGATGTGGGGGATGACCTGCACCGTCTTGCCGAGGTACTCGCCGCGACGCTCGGCCGACAGCACGGAGAGGTAGATGGACCCCGTGGTGGCGTTCGACTGCCGGGTGAGTTCGACGTCGATGAAACGTTCGTAGTGGCCGAGATCGAGGTCGGTCTCGCCCCCGTCGTTCGTGACGAACACCTCGCCATGCTCGAAGGGGTTCATCGTGCCCGGGTCGACGTTGATGTATGGGTCGAGCTTCTGCATGGTGACCCGAATGCCACGGGCCCGTAGAAGCGTGCCCAGGGATGAAGCGGTGAGCCCTTTGCCCAGGCCGCTCACCACGCCACCGGTCACGAAGATGTGCTTGGCCACCCAGCCCTCCTCGAGCGTGAACGATCGATCAGGCTGGACCCGCCCCAGCCCCCTCCACGCTACCCCACCACGACCGTCTACCGGTTGATCCGCCGTCGTGCGGCGTCCAACAGCTCGGCCGCATGGCGCCGCGCCGTATCGGACTCCGGCGAGCCAGACAGCATTCTCGCCAGCTCTACCAGGCGTTCGTCGTCCTCGAGGGACTGGGCCAGCGACACCGTGTCCTGCCCGTTCTGGGCCTTCGTCACGGCCACTTGGGCGTGCCCCCAAGCTGCAACTTGCGCGAGGTGGGTGACAACCAAGACTTGGCGGTCGTCACCGAGCCGGGCCAGCGCTTCACCCACCGCCGTGGCAGCCGCGCCCCCGATACCGGCGTCGACCTCGTCGAAGATCATGGTGGCGGGACCATCGGGTGCACCGCCCGCTGCCTGCCCGTCTTCATTCTGGCCGTCAATGCTCTGACCGTCATCGTTCCGGCCGTCAAGATCCTGACCGTCGTCGTTCTGCCCACTGTGATCGCGGTTCTGCCCACTGTGATCGCGCAGAACTCGAACTCGCCCCCGTTCGGCCTCTTGCAGCGCGAGTCTCAGCGCCAGCATGGTGCGGGCCAGCTCGCCGCCGGATGCGACCTTGGCGAGCGGCAGCAACGGCGACCCCGGGTTGGCGGCCAGCTCGAAGGTGACATTGTCGCCAGGATCCTCCTCCGCCACGCTGATCTGCAGGAGTGCCCGGGGCATGGCCAGCTGCGCCAGGTTGGCCTGGGTATCGGCGGCCAGCCTGGGGGCTGCCTCGCGCCGGGCCGCGCCGACCCGGACCTGCTCCGCCGCTAGCCGCACAAGGGCCTGGTCCCGCGCCGCCTGCAGCGCTGCGGCCCGCTCTTCGTGGGTCTCCAGCTGAATCGCACGATCCGACAGGGCCTGGTACGCGGCCAGCACCGCCTCGACCGGCGAGCCGACCCCGCCGTCGCCGTACTTGCGCTGCAGATCTCGCAATTGCTGGCGGCGGGCGCGAACGGTGGCCAGACGCTCGGGGTCGGGCTCGAGTGTCTCGGCCAGGCCCCGCAGGTCGGTAGCCAGGTCGGCCAGCTCGGCTTCGAGGGCCCTGGCCCGCTCGTCGTGCTGAACGAACGGCCCCCGGTCCCGAATGGCGCCGATGGCCGTGGCCAGACGGTCGATGGCGCCTCCGTCACCGCTGACCAGCTCGTGAGCCAGGGCGGCCGCCTCTTGGTGGGCCTGGGCATCGCCGAGGCGGTCTTCCTCTGCTCCGAGCGCGGCGTCCTCTTCAGGATCGCCCAGCTGGGCGGCCTCGATCTCGTCGAGCTGGAAGCGCAGGAGCTCCAGCTCGCGGGCCCGGACACTGTCGTCTCCACCAAGCTCGGCGAGCTCTGCATCCAAGCGACGGACCTCCGTGACCGCGGCGCGGAGACCTTGCAGGTCGATGCCGGCGAACAGGTCGAGTGCCCGTCGCTGAGCGGCCGGGTCGAGCAGGGACTGATGGGCGTGCTGCCCGTGGAGGTCAACCAGCGAACGCCCCAACTCCGCCAGCTCGTTCAGTGAGGCGGGACGCCCGTCGATGTAGGCCCGCGAACGGCCCTCCCGCGGCACGACCCGGCTGATCACCGTCTCTTCTCCGTTGGCCGAGGTGAAACGGCCGTCGACCCGGGCCTCCGCCGCGCCCGGCCGCACCAGGATGGGCTCGGCCCTCCCGCCCACCAGGAGCTCGATCGCCGTCACCACCAGCGTCTTTCCTGCGCCGGTCTCACCGGTCAGCGCGGTCATGCCGCTACCCAGCGGCAGGGTCAGCTCGTCGATCACGCCCAGCTGGCGCACGTGCAGCTCTTCCAGCATGGCTCCGCGCTGCCCCTCAGTGGTCGTTCAGCCCGAACTTGGTCTTCAGGATCCTCAGGAAGTTGCGGGGCGCGAACGTCACCAAACGGGCCGGATGGAGTGACGCGGTGCACCGCACCGCCATGCCCTCGTCGAGGGTTGCGAGGTTCTGACCGTCTATGAACAGCTCGGCCGGCCGGTAGCTGGCCACCTCGAGGCGCACGTGGCTGTCGGGCTGCAGCACCACAGTGCGGTCAAAGAGGTGGTGGGGGGCGACCGGGGTGAGCACGAGCGCCCGGTGGCCGGGCGCCACGATCGGGGCGCGCGCCGAGAGCGCATAGGCGGTGGAGCCCGTCGGGGTGGCCACGATCAGGCCGTCCGTGGTGTACGTGGTGAAGTGCTCGCCGTCGACCGCGACCCTCAGCCGGACGGTGTGGCCCATGGGTGTCTTCTCGACCACAGCCTCGTTCAGCGCGGCGCCCACGATGCCGCTGCCCTCGACCTCGACGGCCAGCCGCATGCGCTCTTCGATGCAGTGCTTGCCGGCGAAGAAGGCCTCAATGGCGTCGCGGTACGCGGGCGGCTCGACTTCGACCAGGTAGCCGAGCTGTCCGACATGGATGCCCAGTACCGGCACGTCGAGGGCGGCGACCATGTTGACGGTCCGCAGCATGGTGCCGTCGCCACCGATGCTCACCGCCAGGTCGAAGCGGTGGCTGGCCGGCGTCGCCAGACCCAGGTGCACCCGGTCCAACAGGCCGGCGTCCTCGGCGGGCAGCCATACCTGATGGCCGTTCTCGGTCAGCCATTGCAGGGCGTCGAGCGCCAGGTGCAGCGCCTCTTTCCGATGCTGGTGGACGACAAGCAGCACCTTGCCCATCAGCCGGACACCACCGCATCGACATCGAGCCCAGCCACGACCGGCTCGGCGCCGCGCTTGGCGTGCAGGAGGAACTCGACGTTGCCGTCACCGCCCCGCAACGGTGAACGAACCAGAGCCTGGGCGGGCGCGTCGGCCCGGGCGAACGCCTCGGCCACCTCGGTGAGCACCCGTTGCCAGACAGCAGGATCCCTGATGATGCCCCGTCCCCGCGACACCTCCACCCGGCCGGCTTCGAACTGCGGCTTGACCAGAACGACGAGATCTCCGTGGGAACTGGTGAGCTGGGTGAGGACAGGGGCCACCTTTGCCAAAGAGATGAATGACAGATCGGCCACTACCAGATCGAAGGGGCCCTCGGTGTGCTCCGGCGTGAGCCCCCGAACGTTGCAGCGCTCTCGCACGACCACGCGCTCATCGGCCCGGATTCGGGGATGGAGCTGCCCGTGCCCAACATCGACCGCCCATATCTGGGCTGCGCCGCGCTGCAAGAGGCAGTCGGTGAAGCCGCCGGTGGATGCGCCCGCGTCGAGGCAGCGCCGACCGGCGACGAGCACGGGCAGCTGCTCGAGAGCGGCATCGAGCTTCTCGCCACCCCGGCTCACGAAGCGGGCGGGCGGCGCGGTCACCCGCAACGGCTCGGCCGGATCCACCAGACGATCGGGCTTGGCCGCCAGCGCGCCGGCCACGAGCACCTGCCCCGTGCCGACGAGCGCTCGGGCCTGCTCACGGGAGGCTGCCAGCCCCCTTCGGACGAGTTCCGCATCAAGACGGCGTCGAGTTCCCGTGGAGCACCTCCTTGTGCCGAGACCAACAGCTATCCCCCGGCGAACCTGTCGGGGTACTCATTGGGGGTAACCATCGGGAGATCGTACCGGGCGGGTGTGACAGGGAACGAAGCTTCTCCGATGGCGATCTTCAACGATCGGCACCCACCAGATGCACCAGGTCAGGAGCCACGAAGTCCGGGGGTGGCTCGACGGGCAGGTCTTCCGGGCGGGTCACACCTGAAAGCACCAGGCCGAACTGATAGCCGAGCGCCCGGCCGAAACGGCCGTCGGTATCCGGCCGATCGCCGACCATGACGCCGACGTCGCCCAGCCGGTCGTGCACATAGCGCACCATCGGCTCGTATGGCTTGCCGGCCACGATCGGCTCGACGCCCGTGGCTCGCACGATGGACGCCAGAATGGCGCCCCCGCCCGGGATGGGTCCCTCCGGTGTCGGGTAGGTGGCGTCGTCGTTGGTGGCCAACAGGCGCGCCCCCCGCAGGACCGCCGTCGAGGCAACCCGCATCCGCTCGTAGTCGAAGTCGCGGTGGAAGCCCACGACGACCACATCAGCGTCACCTTCGCGCACCACCGCCACCCCCCGGGACAGCAGGGCCGCGTCGACGCCGGGACCGGCACAGACCAAGGCGACTTCGTCGGGTGACACGAGCGCGGCCGCCACCTGCGACGACCCGATGACCTCCCCCCGTGCCGGGATCCCGAAGCGCTCGAGCTTGGCCTCGATGTCAGCCGTCGGGACGGAAGAGTTGTTCGTCACGAATGCGACCTGGTGGCCAGCGGCACGGACCTTGGCCACCGCTTCGGCCGAGCCCGAGATGGGCTGGTCGGACAACCAGATGACGCCGTCGAGGTCGAAGACCCAGGCGCCCGGCCGAGCCAAGAGCGCTGCGGGTGCCTCCGGCGCGTGGTAGGAGACAGGGGCCTCACGACGCACAGATTCCACCGTCGACGACGAACTCGGATCCGGTGCTGTAGCGGCTCTCGTCCGACGCGAGGTACAGCGCCAACGAGGCCACTTCGTCGGCCGTTGCCGCCCGCCCGAGCGGGACATTGTGGGCCATCCGGTCGTGACGGCCCTGATCACCGCCCGTGACCTCGGTCATCATGTCGGTGTCGATCATGCCTGGGTGGATCGAGTTGACCCGAATCCCGTAGCGGGCGAGCTCAGCAGCGGCAGTCTTGGTCATGCCTCGCACCGCGAACTTCGACGCACCGTAGGCCAAGGCGCCCGGTGCAGCCAGCAAGCCGGCGATGGACGAGATGTTGATGATCGAGCCGGCCCGCTGCTCGATCATCGCCGGCGCCACCGCCCTCATGCCGAGGAACACACCAACCTGGTTGACGTCGCTGATCAGCCGGAACTCCTCGAGCGTCGTGTCCAGAAGCTTGGCCCGCCGGTAGATGCCGGCGTTGTTCACGAGCACGTCGATGCGGCCATGGCGCTCGAGCGTCGAGCGGGCGACCTCGGCCCACTCCTCTTCCGAGCGGACGTCGTGGCGCATGAACGTGGCACCGATCGACTTGGCAAGCGCTTCGCCCGGCTCTGTCAACACGTCGGTCACGACAACGGTGGCTCCCTCGGCCACGAACGACTCGGCTTCGGCGGCGCCCTGACCTCGGGCACCCCCGGTCACGATGGCGACCTTGCCACTCAACCGACCCATCTTCTGCCCCTTCGATCCTGCCGCGCCGAGGGCACGGCTACGTGGCGGAGAGGTCCGAGCGGGTGCGATCCCCCTGCGGCTGCAGGTCGGGAGCGACCGGAAAACCCTCTTCGCGCATGGTCATAGGCCTCGGATCGTAGGCCAGGCGCATGCGGGCGGCTCAGCCCGCGGGATCGTGACCAGGCGACGCGCCCGCCGGCCTCCGGCGACTACGCAGCGCCGTTGACGAAGGCCCTGGCCTGGTCGACCCAGCCTTCGCGTGCTGCCCGGCCGCGCTGCACCCCGGGCAGATGCTCCTCGAAGTGGGCGATGTCCTCGTCACCCCAAGCAGCCAGTTGAGCGAATGTCGTGATGCCCTGGTGGGCCAGTCGTTCGGCCATGCGGGGGCCGATCCCGTTGATGAGGGTGAGGTCGTCCTCGGTGGTCGTCTCATCCGGCTCCCTGAGCGGGCCCTCGTAGGTGTCGGCCGGCGTCAGGCCGGCCTCGTCCACCAGTGACTCGGCCCCATGCGATGGGCGCGGTACGGGCAGCAGATCGTCCGCCGACTCGGGCAGGGACAGTTCGGCGATTG
>JAXDQG010000629.1:0-3174 GCA_034667945.1 Acidimicrobiia bacterium
AGAATGCCATGACGTCGTTGAGCGGCCGCGAGATCACCCCTGACGCCAACATGCGATCTCGCACCTGGTAGCTGTCCACGCCCTCGGGCAGCTCGGCCGCCCACACCGCCCCCTCGCCGCGGTGGCCGCGCAGCACGCCGTCGGCCACCAGGCTGGCGAGCCCGTCCGACAGCAGCTTGCCCACCAGCGACGCCCGCTCGAAAAGGCCGTCGTCCTCGTAGAGGGCCAGCGTCGCGACCCCGGCCGCACACGAGGTCGGATGCCCGGAGTAGGTGTAGCCATGTCGCAGGGTGAAGTCCGGATCGGCGGCCAACGGCTCGTGCACCGCTGCACCCAGGATGACACCGCCCAACGGGACGTAGCCCGAGGTCACGCCCTTGGCGAAGGTGATCAGGTCGGGGCGCACGCCGTAGTACTGACTGCCGAACCAGTGGCCCAGGCGGCCCCAGCCACAGATCACCTCGTCGACGATCAGGAAGGCGCCGTGGTCGTCGCACAGACGGCGAAGGCCGGCGAGGTAGCCCGGCGCCGGCGGGATCACCCCACCCGCGCCCTGGACCGGCTCGGCGATGACCGCGGCCACCTTGTCCCCGCGCTGCGAGAACAGCACCGACGCGGCCTCGAGGTCATTGGCCGGGAGATGCACGACGTCGGGCAGCAGCGCGCCCCACCCTTCACGATTGGCGGCGATGCCCTGGGCGGTGGTTCCCCCGTAGTTCACGCCGTGGTAACCGGCTTCGCGGGACACGATCAGCGTCCGCTCGGGATGACCGGACAGCGCCTGCGCCAATCGGGCCAGCTTGAGCGCGGTGTCGACGGCCTCCGAGCCCGAGCACGTGAAGAACACGCGGGGATCACCCTCGCCGGCCATTGGAGCCACACTGGAAATGCGGGCGGCCAGGTTCTCCGCAGCGTCGTTTGTCCACGGGTCGAACGTGTTGTACGTGGCCAACGTGTCGAGCTGGGTCTTGACAGCGTCGATGATGCGCCGCTGGCCATGGCCGGCATTGCAGTACCAGAGGCTGGCCATGCCGTCGATGTAACGGTTGCCCGCTGCATCCCACAGCACTGCACCCTCACCCCGCACCAGGCGGATGAAGTCAGCTCCGTTCTTGGCCGGTTTGGCGAACGGATGCAGGAACGGTGAGCGGTTCATGTGCTCCTCCCGGTTGCCCGGCGATCCACCGGCGGGCGGCGCGGGCCCGGCGATCCGCCGACGTTATCCCAGGGGTCCGGTTCGGCAATTCCGGGACCGCCCCAGCTCATCGGCGCTGACCTGACGATCGGCTTGATAATGCCGTTCACGGCGCAAGCAATATGGGTACTGTCGGCTCGAAGAAGCCGGTGCGACCGGGCAGGGCAGGAGGTTCAGACGGTGCCGAACAGGCCGATGACGGGTGAGCCACCTCCCGAGATGCCGCTGACTGCAGAAAGTGTGGTGCACGGTCGGCGCTGGGCGTGGGTGGGCACGGGCGTGGCCGGTTTGGCGGTTGTCGCCGTGCTGGTGTTCGCCAGCACGGCGGAGGGCGGCAGTGGTGGCGGCGGGTCGCGTAGGGCGACCACGACCACTGCCGACCTGATGGAGGAAACCACCGCTCTGCCGCGGTCGAGCCCAAACGGCTATGCAGCCCTGCCCAACGTCGACCGTTCGCTCCTCCCCACCACGACGACGCAGGCGGCGCCGAGCGCGGCTGCTGCCGAGTTGGGAGCTACGCAGGCGGTCACGGTGGCGGCCGCGACTGCTGCCCCGGCCAGCGCACAGGTGGCGAGCCCACCGCCTGCCCCGCCCGTAGCGGCCCCGACAGAGGCTGCTCCGGCGGTGGGCGGGCCTGCCCCGCAGGCGGCCGTCCAGTCGTTCGCCCCGGCAGAGGCGCGGGAGACGCCCACGACCGAGGCGGCGGAGGCCCGCAAGGCGGAAGAGGCCCGCAAGGCTGAGGAGGGCCGCAAGGCAGAGGAGGCCCGCAAGGCGGAAGAGGGCCGCAAGGCCGAGGAGGGCCGCAAGACCAAGGCCGATGAGCCCCAGGCCGCCCGCCCTGCCACGCAGGGAGAGAAGAAATCAGGGGACGGCGAGGGCAAGGACGGCGCCAAGGCAAACCCGCGCTCGGGCGGGAGCAGCGGCGGCAAAGGCGGGAAGGACTGAAGGCGGGAAGGACTGAAGGCGGGAAGATTTACGCCTCACGCTCACCAAGTACCGGGGCTCGTCCAACGTCACCAATGTCAGCGAACTCACCAGTGTCAGCGAACTCACCAGTCGGTCAGCGAAACCGACCCCTCTTCACCGCCGGCCAGCAGGAGCTCTTCGTACGCCCTCGCCAGCGACCGCACCAAGAGCTCGGCGTCGGGAACGGCAGTCGGGTCCAGGTGGAGTCCCAGGTGCAGGCGGCCGGCGTACGACATCAACGTGATGTTCCAGGCTGTCCCCGCCACCGGACCGATCGGATACGAGGCCAAGGCCTTCGCCCCGGCGATGTAGACGTCGAAGGGGGCGGCCCGCACGTTTGAGGTGGCGAAGTCGACGCCGGCCGCCTGGCTCCGGGCATAGCGGGTGGTCAGCGAGGTGGGAAGCAGGTTCGCCGCCCCGGCCAGCCCGTTGACCAGCCCGGCGCCGCTCACCTCGCTCCGTCGCGACCCCAGCACCTCGTGCACGGCTGCGAACCGTTCCTCGGCGCTCAACGCGGCCCCGGGCACCACCGCCTTCGAAGGCATGAAGGCGTTCCCACCCTGGCCACGGCCAGTCCTTGTCGACACCACGAACGTCACTGCGAACCGCTCGACCGAGGCGCCTTTCTCGACGTGATAATGCGCCGCTCCACCCGCAGCCCCGGCCACGAAGAAGTCGTTCAAGGTCCCGCCGAGCCGCTTGGCCGCCGCCTTGACCGGCTCGAACGGCAGGCTGAACACCTCGAGACGGCGCCTGCGTGAGCGCTTGTTCCACAGCGGCGAGCCCGTCCCCGACATCCCGGGCGTGAGCTGGTTGACCACGGAGCGAACCCCGGCGCCCACGTTCTCGGCGATGTCGGGCAGCCGTGAAGGATCGGTCATCGTCGCCATGGCGTCGCCCGTGATCCGCCGCAGGAATCCGAACTGCTTGCGAGTGTTCTGCTCGGCCAACTGGAAGGCGGCCATACTCAGCGCCAGAGGATCACGGGTGTTGGCGTCTTCTTGTTGCTCCTT